>NZ_JBHXTO010000011.1:0-123211 GCF_042677425.1 Streptomyces sp. NPDC127119
GTTTTGACCACCCGCCCCCTGCGCCCGGGGTGTTTTGGGGGGCGGGGGCGAGGGCGCGTCCACGTGCGTTCCGGTCTCCGAGGGGAGGAGTCCGTCCGGCGAGGGGGTGGGGGTCAGATCCTGCTCTCGGCGCGGCGGCGCATCCAGAACACCCCGCCGCCGACGAGCGCGAGGCCGACCAGGGAGCCGCCGATCGCCATGTCGGTCGGTGTGGCGCCGTCGGTGCTGCTGCCGCCGAGACCACCGCGGACACCGCCGATGACGGTGAAGGCGGCGGACTTCGTCAGCGCGGGCTTGCCTTCGCAGTGGACCCTGATGTCGTACGCGCCGGGCGAGGCAGAGCTGTTGACGGTCGCGGTTCCCTTCGACGTCTCGCTGTGGTTCCTGATCGGCGAGAGATCGGCCCGGGGGAACGCCCTGGACGTCATGCTGCCGCCGTTCGGGCACCCGTCGACGGTCACGGTGAGCTGTCCGCCCCGGGCGATGGCGCTGGGCATGGCGACGATGTTGCTAGAGGTGTCCCAGGCGACGGCCTGGGAAGCGGTGAGTCCGAGGGCGGCGATTGCTGTCGCAGAGACCGCCAGGGCACGAGTGCTACGCATGTGATCCTCCGCGGAAGGCGCCCCGGGGAACGTCCCCGGGTCGATCGGCGAGAGAACGCCTCCCAGACAGACACTCAGTTGTCGTGCACAGGGCCGCATTTCGAGAATG
This sequence comes from Streptomyces sp. NPDC127119, assembly GCF_042677425.1. Taxonomy (NCBI): domain Bacteria; kingdom Bacillati; phylum Actinomycetota; class Actinomycetes; order Kitasatosporales; family Streptomycetaceae; genus Streptomyces; species Streptomyces sp. NPDC127119. The sequence continues at coordinate 712 of NZ_JBHXTO010000011.1, forward strand.
GTCCGTCCTGGTGAGAGGACACGCCGACGAAAAGGAACACAATCGGATATTGCCGCAGGTCACGGACCGTCAGAAATTTCCTCGGGGCCGCGACTCGTATGGCGCACGGCGGCCCGGTCCACCACCCGTTCGCCTTTCTCCCGTCGCCCCGCCCGCGGGCTGCGCTTAGCGTTCTCGTATGCGCGACGGACGTTGGCGACGGCCGCGTCGAGAGGGGTTTGCGAATGTCCGTGTCCGAGCTCGACGAAGAGGAGGAGCGCCCGAGGAAGCGCGCTCCCTGGGGTGTCATAGCGCTTGTCCTGCTGACCGGCCTCGCTCTCATCCGCAATGGCTCGGGAGAGTTCGACGTGGGGCCCCCGCAGCCCGCGACGGCCGCCGCCGCGGACAGTGCCGGCACGGACAGGTCGCGGCCGGGCGCTCCGGCTCCCCTGTCGTTCTCCGTGGCGGACCGTGTCAGGATCCCGGCGATCCAGGTCGACGCCCCCACTGTTCCGGTGGGCCTCGACATGGAGGGCTGGGTGGACGCGCCGCCGCCGGAGGACCCGAATCTCGCGGGATGGTTCTCGGGTGCGGTCTCCCCCGGCGAGAAGGGCACGGCCGTCGTCGTCGGCCATGTCGACAACCGGCAGGGGCCCGCCGTCTTCTACGGTCTGGGGTCCCTGAAAAAGGGAAACCGCGTGGAGGTGACGCGCCGGGACGGAAAGACCGCCGTGTTCGAGATCTACGGCATCGAGGTCTTCGAGAAGAACAATTTCCCGGGCGACCGCGTCTACGGGAACACCGGTAATCCCGAATTGCGTGTCATCACCTGCGGAGGCGGTTTCTCCAAGCAGAACGGCTACGACGGGAATGTCGTCGCGTTCGCCCGGCTGGTGGAGGTCCGCTGAGCACCGCCGGCCGGGTGGGCGAGAAGCCCGCCCGGCCGGAGTCCGTCCGTCTAAGGCCTAGGTGAGCTGCCGCCGGGGCACGGTGAGGTGGTATCCGGAGTCCAGCAGCCGCGGGAGATAGTCGCGCAGGGCCCGCACGCTCTGTGAGCGGTTGCCGCCCGCGTCGTGCGAGAGGACCACGACCCCCGGCCCGGCCCCCTTCATGACCCGGCGCTCGATGGTCCCGGCACCCGGTGTGGTCCAGTCCAGGGTGTCGACGGTCCAGGCGAGCGGCTCCATGCCGAGGTCGGCGCCGACCTCGAAGACGGCCCGGTTCCAGGCCCCGTACGGCGCGCGGAACCAGCCGGGCCGCTCGCCGTACGCCTCCTCGACGACCTCGGAGGTGCGTTCCATCTGGGAGCGGATCGCGGATCTGCTGAGCCGGGTCAGGAGCGGGTGGGACCAGGTGTGGTTGCCGACGATGTGCCCCTCGTCCGACATCCGGCGCAGCATGTCCTTGTTGTCGGCGGCCATCTCGCCGCACACGAAGAACATGGCGCGCACGTCGTGGGCCTTGAGGGTCCGCAGGATGCCGGGGGTGTAGCGGGGGTCGGGGCCGTCGTCGAAGCTCAGCACCATGCTGTGCTCCCGGTCCGACATCCGCAGGAACGGCTCGTGCCGTACGAGGGTGCGTGCGGGTGTGCCGCGGGCCGGACCGTATCCGGCGATGGGCTGCAGCCGGTAGGCGGAGGGCCTGCGGACCGCTCTGTTCGCCTGGGCCCCGGCGGCGGGCGCGGCGGCGGACCGGGGCGGGGGGCCGGGTTCGGCGCCGAGCAGCTGTACCGCGCCGGCCGCACCCGCCGCTCCCAGGGCGGCGGCACCGGCGAGCAAGGCCCGGCGCCGCGAGAGGAACTGATCCTTATTCATGACTAATCAGTCGCCCGCTGGTGGTGCGCCCCAGCACCCTGCCACCGGTGCGGTCGTATGAAAACACCCGTTGGGAGCAGCTTCCGGGTGGCCCGGCACCGGCGCCCGGGGTCCCGGACGGCGGCCTGTTCCGCCTGTTCCGATAGCCTCGGGCCGTGACGGAACAGCACTCCCACCAGTTCGAACGTGGCACCGACGGCCCCAAGGTCATCCTGACCGGCGTGGACGGCTCCGAGTCCTCGCTGCGGGCGGCCTCCTACGCCGCGGGGCTGGCCCGGCGGCAGCGGGCTCTGCTCACACTGGTGTACGTACAGCCGGTGATGGCGGCGGGTGCGGCGCTCGGGGTACCGGTCGCCGACACGACCGACCAGATCGCCGAGGAGCTGGTCCGGGACATCCAGGAGGCGGCCGAGCAGGTCAAGGGCATATTCGATGTGCGCTGGGAGTTCCACACGTTCCGCGGCGACCCGTACAACGGGCTCGTCTCGGCGGCCGAGCAGCTGAAGGCGGACGCCGTCGTGGTGGGCGCGTCGGAGCAGGCGGGACACCGGATCGTCGGTTCCGTCGCCATCCGGCTGGTGAAGGCGGGCCGCTGGCCGGTGACGGTGGTGCCGTAGCCGGGCCGCCGGCCGGAGTTTCGTCCGGCCGGCCGACCGGACCGTCGAGGTCCGGACAGATGCGGAGGCGGAGCCTTCCGTCCCGGTTGACCGTTCGTCGTACCGTTCGTCGACGGGTTCGACCGTCTGCCGACGAGCCGTGTCCTGGCCCTGTCCCGGCGGGACGCCCTGCGCTGGCATACGGCCATGACGGCCGCCATCACCATGACCAGCAGGACGACCGCCGAGCACGAGCTGGCCGAATTGCAGCGGGAGCACGGAGCACCGCTCTTCGCCCTGATGCTGAGGCTCTCCGACGGAGACCGCCAGCGCGCCGAGGATCTGGTGCAGGAGACATTCGTACGCGCCTGGCAGCATCCCGAGGCCCTGCGCGCCGACGACTTCGATTCCGTACGGCCCTGGCTGCTGACCGTGGGGCGGCGCCTGGCCATCGACGCGCGGCGGGCCCGGCAGGCGCGGCCCGCGGAGGTCGGGGACGCCGTGCTGGAGAGCGCGCGGGTCGCGGCGGATCACGCGGAACGCTCGGTCGCGACCCTCGATGTGCGGGAGGCTGTGAAGACTCTCACTCCCGAACACCGTGAAGTCCTGGTGCAGGTGTATTTCCGCGGGGCCAGCGTGGCGGAGGCCGCGGCCGCCCTGGGTATTCCGGCCGGTACCGTGAAGTCCCGCGCGTACTACGCGCTGCGCGCCCTGCGCCGGGTTCTTCCGGGATACGCGGCCGACCTGCGGTGAAACCGCGGGTTAGGTCAAGCCTCCGTAAAGCGCCTTGCTGAGGATCATGGTTGAGCAATCAGCTGTCCTCATCCGTGTTCCCCGATGGGGCCCGGGTTCGGGCGACGCGCACGCACCGGAGGAAGGCAGGAAGGGATGCTGCACAGAGGTCAAGAGAGCACGGACGGCACCGGCGGCGGAGAACTCACCGTCCCCATGGCCTGGTTGTACGCGGAGTACATCGCGGACGAACTGCTCCGGACGGGCGACCTGATGCCGCCCACGTCCTTCGAGTTCAGAGCCGGGCGTGACGCGCTGGCTCTCACCATCTTCCTGTCCGACACCAGCGGCGAGCTCTCCGGCATCCGGGTGGTCACGCAGCTGGAGACCTGGCTGTCGCTGACGGCGTACGACCAGCCGTGGCAGGACTGGGTGGGTGAGCGCATGGCCGGGCTCGCCGCCGAGGCCGCCGACTCGGGCGGTCCGTCCCCCGATCTGGATCTGGCGACGGCGGCCTGGCGCTGGCTGGAGGAGACCGAACTGCTCGCGCCCGACCTGGACGCGGTGCCGGGCGGCGGCCCCGTCATCGGCGAGGACGACGGCCCCAAGGTGTGGACCCCGGCCTGGCAGCTGGGGCTGCCGCTGGGACATCTGGCGATCCATCTTTTCTGATTTTTCCGACCACTCCCCCGACCGATCCCCCGACGGAGCCCCCGGTGGGCTCCCCTGACCAGTTTTTTTTCGAACCTCGACCAATCCGTGGGCCCGACCGCTCCGAATCTCCAGGTTGCATTCCGGACGGGGCTTGAGTGATTCGGCGGTCCCCTGCGTACCGGTGGGCAAGTAGCTACTCCCCGCACACCCCCACCCATCGGCACGGCATGAGGATTTGGTATGAGGTCGCTGGAACGCCACCGCGACGTCGGCGCATACGCGCTAGGCGTGCTGGACGAGGCGGACGCCTTCCGCTTCGAGGACCACCTCATGGAGTGTCCCCAGTGTGCGGTTCAGATACATGAACTGTCCGCGACGACACGGTCGTTGCGGGCGTACGCGGAAGCGACGCCACGCTCGGTCAACCCCATGACCCAGGCAGGGCCGGGCCTGCTGGACCGGCTCCTGGACGATGTCGTCACGGCGCGCAGGAGCGGGCGCAGGCGCTGGCTGTTCGCGGTCGCCGCCGCCGTGGTCTTCGCCGTCGGCGGGCCCGCGGTCGCGGTCTTCACCGGCGACGAGGGCTCCGAGGCCAGGACGGTCGCCGCGACCGATCCGGGAACCGGCGTATGGGCCGAGGTCACCACCCTCGACCGGGCCTACGGCAGCGAGGTGGACGCGAAGGTCAAGAACGCCTCCGCGGACCAGGCCTGCGAACTCGTCGCCATCGGTTACGACGACTCGGAACAGGTCGTCCTGAGCTGGACCGTGCCCAAGGGCGCCTCGGCACCCTCCGCGGGCATGCAGGGCGCTGCCGCGATGCACACCGCGGACATCGCCCGGTACGAGGTGCGCACGGCGGACGGGAAGCATCTCGTGACGATCGAGGCACCCTGAACCCCGGTCGTTCCACCGGTCATTTGAGGAACTTGCTCGTCCTGCGGTCCGCGAGGGGCTTGCCGCCCGTCTGGCAGGTGGGGCAGTACTGGAGCGACGAGTCGCTGAAGGAGACCTCGCGGACGGTGTCTCCGCAGACCGGACAGGGCTCGCCCGTCCGGCCGTGGACGCGCAGGCCGCTCTTCTTCTCGGCCTTGAGCCGGCCCGCGGCGACTCCGCGGGACCGCTCGACGGCTTCCACGAGGGTGGCCCGCAGCGCCTCGTACAGGCGTCGGGTCTCTTGCGGGGTCAGCGTGGAGGCCAGCTTGAAGGGCGACATCTTCGCGGCGTGCAGGATCTCGTCGCTGTAGGCGTTGCCCACCCCCGCGATCAGGCTCTGGTCGCGCAGGGCGCCCTTCAGCTGTCTGCGCTCGCCCTCCAGGAGCGCGGCGAAGCGGGCCTCGTCGAAGTCGTCGGCCAGCGGGTCCGGGCCGAGCCGGGCCACCCCGGGCACCTCACCGGGGTCCTGTACGACGTACACCGCCAGCCGTTTCTGGGTGCCGGCCTCGGTGAGGTCGAAGCCCTCGCCGGTCTCCAGGGCGACGCGCATGGCCAGGGGGCCCTTGCCGGGGCGGGGCGGCCCGTCGGGCAGCCGGTCCTTCCAGTGGAGCCAGCCCGCGCGGGCCAGATGCGTGACGAGGTGCGGGCCGCCGGCGGTCTCCAGGTCCAGGAACTTGCCGTGCCGGTGCACGGCCGTGACCTCGCGGCCCTCCAGAGCGCCGAGCGGCGGATCGTACGTCTTGAGCACACTGATCGCGACGGGCAGCACGCGGACGATCTCGCGGCCGACCAGATGTCCGACGAGAAAGTCCTTCAGCGCTTCGACCTCGGGCAGCTCCGGCATGGATCCAGGGTGCCACCCGCGCCCCGAAAGGGGCGCGGGGAACGGCGCGACCAGCCCCCACCGAGCCGCACGTCACATCCACGCGAACCCGGTCCCGTCACTCCCGTTCCGGCACGAGGAACTCGCACCAGACGCACTTGCCGCCGCCCCGGGCCTCCACGCCCCACACGTCCGCGAGGCGGTCCACCAGCAGGAGGCCCCGGCCGGAGACCCCGGACTCGCCCGCCTCCCTGCGCCGGGGAAGCGCGCTGGACGCGTCCTCGACCTCGACGCGGATCCGGCGGTCCGGGCCGGTGAGGGCGCGCAGGGTGACGACGGCGGCGCCCTCCGTGTGCATGAGGGCGTTGGTGATCAGCTCGTCGGCGATCAGCTCGATCTCGTCGGCGCGCTCGCGGGCGCCCCAGGCCCGTACGGCCGCGCGGACCATGTGCCGGGCCTCGGTGAGCGCCTCCGGGTCCCCGGGCCCCACGTGCTGCTGGACCCGCCCGCCGGAGCGCTGCGCGTCCCTGCCCACCCGGCGGAGCAGGAGCAGCGCCACGTCGTCCTCGCCGCCGCGTTCCTCCGCGACGTCGATGAGGCGGTCGGCGAGGTCGCGGACGTCGTCGGGGCCCGTGGAGACGAGCGCGCGCAGGGTCCGCATGCCGTCGTCGAGGTCGATTCCCGGCTGTTCGACCAGGCCGTCGGTGCACAGGATCAGTGTCTGGCCGGGGTCGAGTTCCAGGGTGTCGACCGGGTATTCGAGGCGCCCGAACTCGGCGGACAGGCCGAGCGGCAGGCCACCCGCCACGGCGAGCCGGTGGCAGCCGCCGTCCGTGTCGCGGACCAGCGGATCGATGTGGCCGGCCCGGACGACCTGGACCACTCCGGTGTCCAGGTCGGCCTCCGCGTACAGGCAGGTCGCGAAGCGTTCGGTGTCGAGTTCGTGGAGGAAGACGGAGGCGCGGGCCATGACGGTCGCCGGGGTGTGGCCCTCGGCCGCGTAGGCGCGCAGGACGATCCGCAGCTGGCCCATGACGGCCGCCGCGTGCGTGTCGTGTCCCTGGACGTCTCCGATGACGGCGCCGACCCGGCCGCCGGGCAGCGGGATCACGTCGTACCAGTCGCCGCCGATCTCACGGCCGAGGGAGCCCGAGCGGTAGCGCACGGCGACGTCGGCGCCGGGGACGCGCGGGATCGTGCGCGGCAGCATGGCCTGCTGCAGGCCCTGGGCGAGGTCTTTCTCCTGCTCGTAGAACATGGCGCGCTGGAGGCTCTGCGCGATGCTGCTGCCGAGGGCGACGAGGACGTTGCGGTCCTGGGCGGAGAAGCCGCGCCGGTCGCTGTAGAGCAGTCCCATGGCGCCGATGGGTCTGGCCTGTGCGATGAGGGGCAGATAGGCCGCCGAGGTGATGTCGAGGGCGGTGATGTGCGGCCACAGCAGCGGGTAGAGCCGGGCGAACTCCTCCGGCGACTCGATGTAGCGCGGGGTCAGCGTGCGCACGACCTCGCTCATCGGGTACTGCTCGTCGATGCCGGTGACCAGGGTGCCGGGCACGAAGCTGCCCCTGGGGCCCTCCGCGACCAGCCGGATGCGGCCCGCCTCGACGAGGCCCATGACGAGGCTGGTCGCGCCCAGGTGGGTGACGCCCTGGTTGTTCTTCAGGACGTCGATGACGTCCTGGACCGTGCGGGCGTGGGCGAGCGCCGCCGCGGTGATCTGTACGACGTTCGTCTGCCGGCGGCGGGCCTCGATGTCCAGGGCGGCCCTCTCGCGCCGGTCCTGGGCCTCGCTCAGTTCCCGGGTGGCGTCACGGATGATGCCGATGATGCGGCGCGGCCGGCCGGTCGCGTCGCGCTGGATGTAGCCCTGGGTGTGGGTCCAGCGCAGGGTGCCGTCCCGGCGGCGGACGCGGAAGTACGCGCCGTAGTTCTCGCTGCCGTCCTTGAGGGACTGGGAGACGTGCGTGTCGAGGCGGTGGGCCTCGTCCGGCGGCACGCGCGGGGCCAGGTTCTGCGGACGGTCGGCGTATTCCTCGGGAAGCACGTCGAAGATCTCGTGGGCCAGGGCGTCCATCCGCATGAGACCGGTGTCCAGGTCCCAGTCGAAGCTGCCCATGCGGTTGAGCGCCAGGATCGGATCCGGTTGGGCGGGCCAGTCGTCCGGGAGTGACAGAGCGCTCTCACCCCGATCAACCATGTGTTCACCTTGTCAGGGTTTACCCGAATTATCGACTCGGCCCGGGACGTAATCTGGGCGCTCCGCGAGCAGGGGCAAGAGGAAAGAGAGAGAAGGGAGCGGCCGGCGTGGAGTGGTTCACCGCCCCCGAGTACTGGACCGGCCGGCTGGTCTTCCAGCGGGCGCTGGCGGTGGTCTATCTCGTCGCTTTCCTGGGCGCGGCTCTCCAGTTCCGTGCGCTGATCGGCGAGCGCGGCATGCTGCCGGTGTCCCGGTTCGTGGCCCGGGTGCCGTTCCGGCGGGCGCCGAGCGTGTTCCACGTCCACTTCTCGGACCGCTTCTTCGCGGCCTGGTCCTGGACGGGCTGCGCGGTGTCGCTGGCCCTCGTCGCGGGGCTGGACGGCCGTCTCCCGCTGTGGGGCGCCATGCTGCTCTGGCTCGTCCCCTGGGTGCTCTACCTGTCGATCGTGAACGTCGGCCAGACCTGGTACGGCTTCGGCTGGGAGTCCCTGCTCCTGGAGACCGGCTTCCTCGCGGTGTTCCTGGGCAACGACGAGATCGCGCCGCCCGTCGTGGTGCTCCTCCTGCTGCGCTGGATCCTGTTCCGGGTGGAGTTCGGGGCCGGTCTGATCAAGCTGCGCGGCGACGCGTGCTGGCGGAAGCTGACCTGCCTCGACTTCCACCATGAGACCCAGCCGATGCCGGGTCCGCTGAGCTGGTTCTTCCACCACCTCCCGAAGCCGTTCCACCGGGCCGAGGTGGCCGCCAACCACGTCACCCAACTCGTCGTGCCGTTCCTGCTGTTCGCCCCGCAGCCCGTCGCTGCGGCGGCAGCCGCCCTGATGATCGTCACCCAGCTGTGGCTGGTCCTGTCCGGCAACTTCTCCTGGCTGAACTGGATCACGATCGTGCTCGCCGTGCCGGCCCTGACTCTGCCCGGCACGGCCCCGGAGGTCCCGGGCGCCCCGCTCTGGTACGAGATCGTGGTCCTGTCGGCCGCGGCGCTGCTCGTGTTCCTCAGCCACGGCCCGGTCCGCAACATGGTCTCCCGCCGCCAGACGATGAACCGCTCCTTCGACCCGCTGCATCTGGTGAACACGTACGGGGCGTTCGGCAGCGTCAGCCGGATCCGGTACGAGGTGGTGGTCGAGGGCACGGCCGACCCGGTGCCCCGCGAGGACGCGGGCTGGCTGGAGTACGGGTTCCGGGGCAAGCCCGGCGATCCCCGGCACTGGCCCCGCCAGTTCGCCCCCTACCATCTGCGGCTGGACTGGATGATGTGGTTCGCCGCGCTCTCCCCCGCCTACGCCGAGCCCTGGTTCGGCGGCTTCGTGGAACGCCTCCTGGCGAACGACCGCGACACGCTCCGCCTCCTGCGTCACTCCCCGTTCCCCCCGGACGCGCCGCCCCACCATGTCCGGGCGCGCCTCTACCGCTACCGGTACACGACCTGGGAGGAGCTGCGGACGACGGGCGCGTGCTGGGAGCGGACCCATGTGCGGGAGTTCTTCCCGCCGACGCGGCTGGACGCGTAGCCCTCCCGCCTCAGAGGCGGTAGACGCGGGTGGCCGTGCCCGAGAAGATCTCCTCCCGCTCCCTCTCGTCCAGCTTCCCGGTCAACTGATCGGCGATGTGCACGACTTCGGCGTACGAGGCCACGAGCGTGCACACCGGCCAGTCGGAGCCGAACATGAGCCGGCCCGGGCCGAAGGCTTCGAGCACCGTGTCCGCGTAGGGAGCCAGGTCGCCCACCGCCCAGCTCCGCCGGTCCGCCTCCGTGACCATTCCGGAGAGCTTGCAGACGGTGTTGGGCAGGGCGGCGAGGGCCCGCACCTCGGTGGCCCAGGGCTCCGTCCCACCCGCGCCGATGGGTGGCTTGCCCACGTGGTCGAGCACGAAGGTGAGACCGGGGTGCCGTTCCGCCGCCCGTGCGCAGGCGGGCAGTTGGTGCGGCAGGACGACCAGGTCGTAGGCGAGGCCTGCTTCCGCGACCGCCGCCAGTCCTCGGCGTACGTCCTCGCGCAGCAGCCATTCCGGGTCCGGTTCGCCCTGGACCTGGTGACGGACGCCCTTGAGGTGACGGCCGCCCGGCAGCTCCCGCAGCCGGGCCAGTTCGTCCGCGACGCCGGGACGGGTGAGGTCGGTCCAGCCGACGACCGCGCCGATCAGTTCGCTGCTCTCCGCGAGCGCCAGGAACTCGGGGGTCTCCTCGGCCACCGGGACCGTCTGCACGAGGACGGTCCGGGCGACTCCGGCGGCGCGGGCTTCCGGAGCCAGCTCCTCGATTGTGAAGTTCCTTCGCAGTGGCGTGAGTTCGGGGCCCACGATCCAGTCCTGGTCGCGTACGGACAGGTCCCAGACGTGGTGGTGGGCGTCCACGATGCCCGTGCGGACCGTCACGGCAGCTCCCAGACGACCGGCAGTCCGGCCTCCGTGCCCTCGGTCGAGTAGTCGTGCACCACGTCGAGGAGCTGGGCCATCCGGGACTGCCAGGCGATGTTGACGGGCAGTTCCTCCAGTTCGGCGAGCAGCCGCGTGTAGTCCTCGCACTCCAGGAGGTGGAAGAGGTCGGGGCCGCTGCGCCAGATGGTCCAGGACGTGGCTCCGGCGGCGCGGATCGCGTCCGTGAGTTCCGTGGGCACCTGGCGGTGTGCGGCCTCGTACGCGTCGATGCGGTCGGCGCGGACCTTGGTGTGCAGGGCGATCCTCATGACGGCTCCTCGGACGGGACGGGAGCTTCGGCGGACAGGAGGCCCGTCTCCCGCAGCTCCTGCCAGAGACTCGCGGGCACGTCCGCCGTGAACTGTGCGGCGCAGTCGCGTACTTCGTGGGGTGAGCGGGCGCCGACGAGGACGGCCGCGACCGCCGGGTGGGCGGCGCAGAAGGCGAGGGCCGCCGCCCGCAGCGTCGTGCCGTGCCGGTCCGCCGCCGCCTTCAGGGCCAGCGCCCGGTCCAGCAACTCGGTCGGCGCGGCCCGGTAGTCGTACCTGGCCCCGGGCTTCGGGTCGGCCAGCAGGCCGGAGTTGAAGGCGCCGCCGATGACGACGGACGTGCCGCGTTCCCGGGCGGCCGGGAGCAGGTCGGTGAGCGCCCCCTGGTCGAGCAGCGTGTAGCGGCCGGCGCAGAGCACCACGTCGACATCCGTGTCGCGGACGAAGCGGGTGAGCATCTCGGCCTGGTTCATGCCCGCGCCTATCGCGCCCACCACCCCCTCCGAACGCAACTTCTCCAGCGCCGGATATCCCTCACGGAAGGCCTCCTCGCCGTGGTCGTCCGGGTCGTGGAGGTAGACGACGTCCACCCGGTCGAGGCCCAGCCGCTCCAGGCTGGCGTCGAGGGTACGGCGTACGCCGTCCGCGCTGAAGTCCCACACCCGGCGGTGTGTGGCGGGCACCGCGAACCCGTTGGCCAGGTCGTCACCGCCCGCGTCGGTGGGCTCCAGACGGCGGCCCACCTTGGTCGAGACGGTGTACTCCGCCCGGGGCCGCCCGCGCAGGGCCGCGCCGAGACGTCGTTCGGAGTGGCCTATGCCGTAGTGCGGCGCGGTGTCGAAGTAGCGGATGCCCGCGTCCCAGGCGGCGTCCACGGTCGCGTACGCCTGCTCCTCGGGGACCGCGCTGTAGAGGCCGGCGATACCGGCGGCGCCCAGGGCCAGCGCGGTGACGTCGACGGAGCCGCGGCCGAGCGCATGGGTGGCGACAGGCGTCCGCATGCCGGTCACCGGCCCGCCGGGCGCAGCCGCAGCCCCTGCATGCCGCCGTCGACCGCGAGGGCCGTACCGGTGGTGGAGCCCGACAGCGGGCTCGCCAAGTAGGCGATGGCGCCCGCGACTTCGCCGGCCGAGACGAGGCGGCCGGTGGGCTGGCGGGCCTCCAGGGCGGCCCGCTCGGCGGCCGGGTCGGGCGCGGCGTCCAGGAGACGGCCGACCCACGGGGTGTCGACCGTGCCGGGGTTCACGCAGTTGACGCGGATACCCTCCCGGACGTGGTCGGCGGCCATGGCGAGGGTCAGCGACAGGACCGCGCCCTTGGACGCGGAGTACAGGGCGCGCTGCGGGAGGCCCGCGGTGGCGGCGATGGAGCAGGTGTTGACGACGGCCGCGTGCGACGACTTCCGCAGGTGGGGCAGGGCGGCCCTGGCCGTGCGGACCATACCGACGACGTTGACGTCCATGACGCGGTGCCAGGCCTCGTCGTCGTTGTCCTCGACGGTGCCCTGGGCGCCGATGCCCGCGTTGTTGATCAGCACGTCCAGGCCGCCGAGGTCGGCGACCGCGGCGGCGACGGCGAGGCGTACGGACTCGTCGTCGGTGACGTCGGCCCGGTAGCCGAGCAGGGGTTTCCGCACGCTCTCCGGGTCCAGGTCGAGCACGGCGACCTGCGCGCCGCGGGCGGCGAGGAGTTCCGCGGTGGCCCGGCCGATACCGGAGGCACCGCCCGTCACCAGCGCCTTGAGTCCCTCGAAGTCACTCATGCCGCCTGCTCCTTCTGCTGCTTGGGCGTCCGCTGTCGCTGCTGCTCGGTCTGCTGCTCGGTCTGCTGCCGTTCGAGGTCGGCGGCCCAGAACGTGCCGCCGGGGAAGGTGAACTCGGCGATGGACTCCGGCCGCATGGTCGCCGAGAATCCCGGCAGGGTGGGTGCCATGTACCGACCTTCTCCGATCACCACCGGATCGAGGAAGTGGTCGTGCAGATGGTCGACGTACTCGATCACCCGGTTCTCGGTCGTGCCGGACAGCGCCACGTAGTCGAACATCGAGAGGTGCTGGACGAGTTCGCACAGTCCGACACCGCCCGCGTGCGGGCAGACGGGGACGCCGAACTCGGCCGCCAGCAGCAGGATCGCGAGGTTCTCGTTGACACCGCCGACGCGGGCCGCGTCGATCTGCAGGACGTCGATCGCGCCCGCCTGGAGCAGCTGCTTGAAGACGATCCGGTTCTGTACGTGCTCCCCGGTGGCGACCTTGACCGGTGCGACGGCCCTGCGGACGGCCGCATGGCCGAGGATGTCGTCGGGGCTGGTGGGCTCCTCGATCCAGTACGGGTCGAACTCGGCCAGTGCCATGGTCCACTCGATGGCCTCGTCGACGTTCCACCGCTGGTTGGCGTCGATGGCGATCCGGATGTCGGGCCCGACGACGGCCCGGGCCACCCGGCAGCGGCGTACGTCGTCGGCGAGGTCCGCGCCGACCTTCAGTTTGATCTGGGTGAAGCCGTCGGCGACGGCCTGGCGGGCCAGCCGGGTGAGCTTCTCGTCGGAGTAGCCGAGCCAGCCGGGCGAGGTGGTGTAGCCGGGGAAGCCGCGCTCCTTCAGCAGCGCGGTGCGTTCCGCCGCCCCCTCCCGGCCCTGCCGCAGCAGCCGGAGCGCGTCCTCGGGGGTGAGGACGTCCGCGATGTACCGGAAGTCCACCTGGGCGACGAGCCACTCGGGGGTGGCGTCGGCGAGGAGCTGCCACAGGGGCTTGCGGGCACGCTTGGCGGCGAGGTCCCAGACGGCGTTGACGACGGCGCCGATCGCCATGTGCATCACGCCCTTCTCGGGCCCGAGCCAGCGCAGTTGGCTGTCGCCCGTGAGGTCGCGGGCGAGTGATCCCGGGTCCGCGCACAGCTCGTCGACCGACCGCCCCAGGACGTGCGGGCGCAGCGCCTCGATCGCGGCGACCTGGACGTCGTTGCCCCGCCCGATGGTGAAGGTGAACCCGTGCCCCTCCGGGCCGCCGGCCGTGTCGTCGTCGGTACGCAGCACGACGTACGCGGCCGAGTAGTCGGGGTCGGGATTCATCGCGTCGGACCCGTCGAGCTCACGCGAGGTGGGGAAACGGATGTCATAGGTGTCGACCGCGGTGACGCGGAAGGCAGCGGATGAGGACACGAAGGTGCCTTTCGTTCAGGGACAAGGGGGCGGACTTCTGAAGCCCGGTGCGCCATGGGCCCCTCAAGGGGCGCGGGGAACTGCGCGCTCAGCCACGACGGACCCGCAGGGTGCACACCACGCTCAGTCCTGCGCCCGGCCGGTGGTCACCCGAGCGATCATCAAGGCGACGAGGATGATCCCCCCGTAAATGGCCTGGATCCAGAAGGACGGCACCTGCGCAAGGGTCAGCAGGTTCTGAACCACCCCAAGAAGGAGAACGCCCGTCAGGGCGCCGAACATCGTGCCCTTGCCCCCGTCGAGGCTGATCCCCCCGATCACCGCGGCGGCGAACACCGTGAAGATCATGTTCTGCCCCTGGTTGGCGTTGATCGCACCGACATACCCGGTCTGCATCAGCCCACCGACCGCGGCGAGGGTCCCCGCGACGACGAACACGCCGAGCATGACCCGCTCGACCCGGATGCCGGCCGCGCGCGCCGCGTCCGGGTTGCCGCCGATCGCGTACAGGGCCCGTCCCCAGCGGTGGTACTTGAGGACGAATCCGGCCACGGCGAACGCCGCCGCAGCCAGCCACACCGAGATCGGCACGGTCAGGAAGGTGGTGGTGGCCAGGGTGTAGAACGCGTCGGGCATCCCGAACAGCGTCTTGCCCTCGGTCGCGCCGACGAGCAGACCGCGCAGGATGATGAGCATCGCGAGGGTCACGATGAACGCGTTGAGCTTGAGTTTCACGACGAGGAAGCCGTTGAACCCGCCGATGACCGCGCCGACGACGAGGATCGCGAGCAGGGCGAGTCCGGCGGGCAGCTCCGTGCCCCAGCCGGACTGCGAGGCGGGCAGCAGCAACAGCGCGCCGACGGCGGGCGCGATGCCGACGACCGACTCCAGGGAGAGGTCGAACTTGCCGGTGATGAGGACGAGCGACTCGGCGAGCACGACCATCGCGAGGGCCGCCGAGGCACCCAGGACGGAGATCAGGTTCTGCTCGGTGAGAAAGGCGTCGTTGACGAACGCGCCGAGCACCAGCAGCAGCAACAGGGCCGGTACGAGGGCGAGTTCGCGTGCCCGGCGCAGGAGGACGGCCTTGGCGTCGGCCTTGCTCCGCAGGGGGCGCAGAGGGGTGGGGGCCGAGGCCGACGGGGCCTTCGTGTCAGCCATGGTGGTCCACTCCTTCGATGGAGGCGATCAGCTCGTGGTCGCGCCAGCCCGCCGGGTGCTCGGCGACGACGCGGCCGTGGAAGAGGACGAGGACGCGGTCGCAGCGGCGCAGGTCGTCGAGTTCGTCGGAGACGACGAGGACGGCGGTGCCGTCGTCACGGGCCGAGTCCATGCGGGAGAGCAGGGACTCCTTGGACTTCACGTCGACGCCCGCGGTGGGGTTGATCAGGACCAGCAGTCTGGGGTCGGAGGCGAGCGCCCGCGCCATGACGACCTTCTGGGCGTTGCCGCCGGAGAGGTCGGACACGGGCTGGTCGGGTCCCTCGGTGTGGATGTCGAGGCGTTCGATCAGCTCACCGGCGACGCCGCGCCGCCGGTCGGTGCCGACGAATCCGTACCGGCCGAGCCGGTCCAGGACGGTCAGGGTGGCGTTGTCGCCGACGGTCATCCCGAAGACGAGACCCTGGCCGTGCCGGTCGCGCGGCACGCAGCCGACACCGGCCCGCAGGGCGGCCGTCACATCGCCGAACGGCAGCCGCCTGCCGTCCAGCCGGGCCGTGCCCGCGGTCGGTGAGTGCAGTCCCGTGAAGGACTCGGCCAGCTCGATCTTGCCGCTGCCGCTGGACCCGGCGAGACCGACGACCTCGCCGCCGCGCACGCTCAGATCGACGCTCTCGTACGCGTCCGAGGTCAGCCCGTGCGCTTCGAGGACGACGGGCGCGTCGGCGGCCACGTCCCCGCGGGCGGCCTTCTCCTCCACGGCGGCGATGGACTCCCCCGCCATGGCCTCGACCAGGGCGGCCCGCGGCAGGTCCGCGACCGGTGCGGTGGTGATCCAGCGGGCGTCCCGCAGGACCGTCACGGTCTGGCAGACCTCGTACACCTCCTGGAGGTGGTGCGAGATGAACAGGAAGGTGACGCCGGACTCCTGGAGTGCGCGCATCCGGGTGAAGAGGCGCTCGATCTCGCGGTTGTCGAGCTGGGCGGTCGGCTCGTCGAGGACGATGAACCGCGCGCCGAAGCTCAACGCCCTTGCGATCTCGACCATTTGACGGTCCTCGACCTTGAGGTCGGCGGTCCGCGCCTCGGGGTCGACGCGCACGTCCCAGGTGTCGAGCACCTCGGCGGCCTCGCTCTTCAGCCGGCGCCAGCTGATGAAGCCGCCGCGGCCCCGGGGCTGCCGGTTGATGAAGAGGTTCTCGGCGACCGTCAGCTCCGGTACGACGGTGGGCTTCTGGTAGACGCAGGCCACCTTGCGCCGCCAGGCGTCCCGGTCGGTCAGCGCGGGCGCGGGCTCGCCGTCGAAGCGGACCGTGCCCTCGTCGGGTGCCTGGAGGCCGGTCAGGACGGTGACGAGGGTGGACTTGCCCGCGCCGTTGCGGCCGACGAGTGCGTGGGACTCGCCCGCGCGCACGGTCAGTCGTCCGTCGGCGAGGGCGACGGTGGGGCCGTACCGCTTGGCGATGTCCCGCGCCTCGACGAGTGGTGGTGTACTCATGTGACCGTGTTGCCCCACAGCTCGGGGTCGTCGACGTTGTCCTTGGTCACCAGCGGCGCGGGCAGCTGGTCCTCAAGGCTGCCGCTGGGCAGCTTGACGATCTCCGAACCGTGGTCCGTGGGACCCGGCTCGAAGGTCTTCCCCGCCATCGCGGCCTTGATGTAGTACATGCCGTACTTGGCGTAGAGGTCGGCGGGCTGTGAGACCGTGGCGTCGATCTGGCCCTTGCGGATCGCGTCGAACTCCTGCGGGATGCCGTCGTTCGAGACGATCGCTATGTGGCCCTTCTCGCCGGCCTTCTTCAGCAGTCCCTTGGACTTGAGGGTCTGCAGCGTGGGCGCGAGATAGACGCCGCCCGCCTGCATGTAGATGCCCTTGATGTCGGGGTTGGCGTTGAGGAGCGTGTCCAGCTTCGAGGCGGCGGTGTCGGACTCCCACTTGGCGGGGATCTCCAGGACCTTCAGCTTCGGGAACTTCTCCTTGACGCAGGTACGGAAGGCCTCCGAGCGGTCGCGGCCGTTGACCGAGGCGAGGTCGCCCATGATCTGCACGACCTTGCCCGAGGGGATCTCCTTGCCGAGGTACTCGCAGGCCTTCTCCCCGTACGCCACGTTGTCGGCGCGGACGACCATCGCGACCTTGCCCTTCTCGGGCGCCACGTCGACGGCGACCACGGGCACGCCCTTGCGTTCGGCCTGGTCGAGGCCCGCGGAGATCGCGGCACTGTCCAGGGGGGCCACGACGAGGCCCTTCACGCCCTGGTTCAGCTGGTTGTTGATGTCCGTGATCTGCTGCGAGGGGTCACTGTTGGAGTTGACGGTCTTGAGGGCGTCGACGTCCTCGGACTTCGCCATCTTGGGCACGTAGTCGTTGTACGACTGCCAGAACGGCGAGGTCAGCAGGGGCAGGATCACTCCGACCTTGCCGCTGCCGTCGCCCTTGCCGCCGCCGGAGTCGACGGTGTCCTTGGTGCTGCCGCATGCCGTGAGCGCGAGGGCGGCGCAGACGGCCGCGGCCGTCGCACAGATCGCTCGCGAGGCGTTTCGCCCGTTCCTGTACCGCACAGTTCTGCCGGCCATCTATCGGCTCCTCATTGAGCGTGATCGAGTGCGATCGAGCAGGTGCCAGGAATATTTATCAGACCACTTCGCTCCCACAACACCCCTGGGCCGTGATTTTCACTGTTTTCGCGCGTAGTGGTCCGACCACCTGAGTGGTTAGACTGCGGCGCACCCGGCGACAGGAGGACATGGCGTGGACGAGAGCCTGCCCGAGGCGGCGACGGCGGCCCCGGCTGCGGCCCCCTCTCCGGCCCCCCAGAAGGGGACCGTGACCCAGCGCGCCATCGACCAGCTCAAGGCGATGATCGGCGAGGGCCGTCTCGAGCCGGGCGCACGGCTGCCGACCGAACGCGATCTGGCCGCGCAGCTCGGCATCTCGCGCAGCTCCATGCGCGAGGCGATCCGGGCGCTCACGGTGCTGGGCGTACTGGAGGCCCGGCACGGGTCCGGGATCTACGTCACGCAGCTGGAGGCCGGGGATCTGCTGGAGACCTTCGGGGTCGTCGCGGATCTCTCCCGCGGTCCGCAACTGGTCGAACTCCTCGAAGTGCGGCGGATCCTGGAGTCGACGGCGACGGCGCTGGCCGCCGCGCGGATCACCGCCGACCAGCTCGCCGAGGTGGAGAAGCATCTGACGGCGATGAACGCCACGGACGACCCGGAGGAGATCCTCTCCCACGACCTGGCGTTCCACCGGGTCATCGCGGGCGCCGCGGGCAACGAGACGATGGCGGCCATCCTGGACGGACTGTCCTCGCGGACGTTCCGGGCGCGGGTGTGGCGGGGGTATCAGGAGGAGGGGGCGTTCGAGCGGACCCGGCGGGAGCATGCCGCGATTCACCGGGCGCTGGTCGCCCATGATCCGGAGGCGGCTCGGGCCGCTGCGGCGGCGCATGTGGGCGAGGTGGAGGAGTGGCTTCGGGCCCAGCTCCAGCCTTAGCAGGCTGAACCTGCGCCCGAGCCCGGGGCCGCGCTTCGCCCGCGGGCCGGTGGGGGTTGCTCGCGCAGTTCCCCGCGCCCCTAGAGGGCGGGACCCGGGGCCCGGTGGGCACCCTGCGGCCCGGTGGGGGCTGGGCGCGCAGTTCCCCGCGCCCCTCAAAGGCACAGCCTGGGGTCCGGTGGGCACCCTGTGGCCCGGAGGGGGCTGGGCGCGCAGTTCCCCGCGCCCCTTGGGGGCGGGACCTGAGGTCCGGTGGGCACCCTGCGGCGCGGAGGGGGCTGAGCGCGTGGTTCCCCGCGCTCCTCAAGGCATGAAAGCTGGGGCGCAGCCCCGCTTTCAGGGGCGCGGGGAACTGCGCGAGCAACCCCCACCGGACCCGCACCCGATCACCGGCCCGTCTCCAGGGGCGCGGGGAAGCGCGCGATCGGCCCCCACCGGGCCCGCAGGTTACGGGGCGCGGTGGAAGCCCGGCGCGGCCTCAGTCGGCCGAAAGACCTCAGGCGCGCCTGAGGCGGAGCGTCACCAGTTCGAACGGGCGGAGTTTCAGGGTCATCCTGTTGCCGTCGCGCTCCGGCTCGGTGGCCTCGGCGATCGGGCGTTCCAGGAGGTCCGTCACCGTGACCGACTCGACGTCGAAGCCCGCCGTGAGCGTCGCCTGACTGCGCCCGCCCCTCGACTCGTGGAAGCGGACCACGACATCGCCGCTGTCGTCGTCGGCCAGCTTCAGCGCCGTGACCACGACCGCGTCCTGCGCGACGGTCACCAGGGGCGCGACCTCCGAGGCCCCGCCGGCCACCTTCCGCTGGGGAAGGTTGATCCGCCAGCCCTCCCGCACCGCGTCACCGATCGCCGCACCGGGCACCAGCGCGTGCCGGAAGCGGTGCACGCCCTGGTCGGTCTCCGGGTCGGGGAAGCGCGGGGCGCGCAGCAGCGAGACGCGGACCGTGGTGGTCGTACCGCCGTCCTCACGGACCGTACGCGTCACGTCGTGGCCGTACGTCGAGTCGTTGACGACGGCGACGCCCCAGCCGGGCTCCTCCATGTGGACGAACCGGTGGTTGCAGGCCTCGAACTTGGCGGCCTCCCACGACGTGTTGGTGTGCGTCGGCCGGAAGAAGTGCCCGAACTGCGTCTCGGACGCGTACCGCTCGGCGTGCACGTCGAGCGGGAAGGCCATCTTCAGGAACTTCTCCGTCTCGTGCCAGTCGACCTCGGTGTCGATGTCGAGCCGCCACTCCCCCGGTGCGAGCGACAGCACCTGCGTGACCTTGGACGCGCCGAAGCTCCGTACGATCCGGATCGAGACCCCGTCGTCGCCGGGGACGACCTCGTCGGCCTCGACCAGGTCGGTGACCGTGTTCCGGTAGAACTCGTCGACGTCCCAGGCGTCCCACATGTTCGGGAAGTCGGGGTGGATCTGCAGCAGGTTGGCCGCCTCGCCGGGGGCGAGGGTCTCGCGGTCCGCGGCGAGGTCGAACGCGGAGACCACGAGTCCGCGCTCGTCGATCTCGATGCGCAGACATCCGTTGTCGAGGACGAAGCCGCCGTCCGTGCGCGGCACGAGCGTGCACTCGCCGCCGACGGCCGGGGTGCGCGCACCACCGGCGGGCACTCCGTCGCGGGTGTGCGGCGCGGAGTTGAAGGCGAGGGTGGTCGTGCCCTCGCCGACCAGCGCGCGCTGGGCCGCGCCGATGATCCCGTTCAGTTCCTCGGCCACCGCCTCATAGGTCTTGCGGGCCTCGCGGTGCACCCAGGCGATGGACGAGCCGGGCAGGATGTCGTGGAACTGGTGGAGCAGGACCGTCTTCCAGAGCCGGTCCAGCTTCTCGTGCGGGTAGGTGAACTCGGTCCGGACCGCCGCGGTCGCCGCCCACAGTTCGGCCTCGCGCAGCAGGTGCTCGCTGCGGCGGTTGCCCTGCTTGGTCTTGGCCTGGCTGGTGAGGGTGGCGCGGTGCAGCTCCAGATACAGCTCGCCGACCCACACCGGGGCGTTCGGGTACTCGGCCTCCGCCTTCTCGAAGAACTTCTCCGGGGCCTCCCAGACCACGGTCGCCGAGCCTTCGAGGTCCCTCAGGCGGGCCGCCTTGGCGACCATCTCGCGGGTCGTGCCGCCGCCTCCGTCACCCCAGCCGGTCGGGGCGAGGGAGTGCCGGGCGACACCCTTGTCCTTGAAGTTGTTCGCCGCGTGGGCGATCTCGCTGCCCTTCATCGAGCAGTTGTACGTGTCGACGGGCGGGAAGTGCGTGAAGATCCGCGTCCCGTCGATGCCCTCCCACTGGAAGGTGTGGTGCGGGAACTTGTTGGTCTGCGACCAGGAGATCTTCTGTGTGAGCAGCCACTTGGAGCCGGCCGCCTTGATGATCTGGGGCAGTCCGGCGGCGAAGCCGAAGGTGTCGGGCAGCCAGGCCTCGTCGTTGTCGACACCGAACTCGTCGATGAAGAACCGCTTGCCGTGCACGAACTGGCGGGCCATGGCCTCCGAGCCGGGCATGTTGGTGTCGGACTCGACCCACATGCCGCCGGTGGGCACGAACCGCCCGTCGGCGACGGCCTTCTTCACCCGGGTCCACACCTCGGGCCGGTGCTCCTTCACCCAGGCCCACTGCTGGGCCTGCGACATGGCGAAGACGAAGTCGGGCTCGTCCTCCAGGAGCGCGGTCATGTTCGACGTGGTCCTGGCGACCTTGCGGACGGTCTCGCGCAGCGGCCACAGCCACGCCGAGTCGATGTGCGCGTGGCCGACGGCGCTGATGCGGTGGGCGGAGGGCACGGCCGGAGCCGCCAGCACCGCTTCCAGCTGGGAGCGGGCCGCGGCGGCGGTGGCGCCGACGTTCTGCAGGTCGACGGCGTCGAGGGCCTTCTCCACCGCGCGCAGGATGTCCCAGCGGCGGGCGGACTCCACGGGCAGTTCGGCCATCAGCTCGCCGAGGACCTCCAGGTCGATGACGAGCTGCCACACCGTCTCGTCGAGGACGGCGAGGTCCATCCGCTCCAGTTTGTACTGCGGTTCGCTGCCGGCCGTCTCCTTGTCGCCGAGCCGGGTCGGCAGGAAGGGGTGGTAGTCGAGGATGACGGGGTTGGAGGCGGCCTCGATGTGCAGGCGCACCTCCTCGCCGCCCGCGACGGGCGCCCCGATCCGTACCCACTGGTTGCGCGGGTTGAGGCCCTTCACGGGGGTCCCGTCGGGCCGGTAGACGAGTCCCTCGCACTGGAAGCCGGGCATGTTCTCGTCGAAGCCGAGGTCGAGCAGGGCCTCGACGGTCTTCCCCGCCCACTCCTCGGGCACGGTCCCCGTCACCCGGAACCAGCTGGTGCCCCAGGGAGCACCCCACCTGTCGCCGACCGCCACCGGGGACGGCGTGGCCGCCAGCCCCTCCTCGACGGGCACCGGCTCGCCGGGCGCGTTCCACACCGCCACTTCCAGCGGTACGGACTCGGGGTACACGGCGGGTCGTATGCGCTCGTCGAGCACGCGCTTGAGGCGGGCTTCGACCAGGCCGCGGTCGTCATGCATGTGGGGTGCTCCGTAACTCCGTTGTGCGGGTTGTTGCTGTTACCGGTGGTACCGGTGGTCGGCGGTCACCAGGTGTGGGTCAGGGTCGCGGGGGCCGACGCGGTGTAAAGCTCCCCAACGGCCCGCAATTCGAACCTCGCCGCCGTCTCGCCTCCTTCGGCTGTCAGTCCTCCAACGAAGAAGGCCTGCTGAGCGGTTCCGCCGAGGAAGCGCCGGGTGCCGTCGAGCAGTACCCGGTGCAGCGTGTAATGGCGTACGCCGCCGCCGGTGGGCGCGCGCCAGGCGAGGCGCAGATCGCCTCCCGAGGCGCCCGTGATGCCGGCGTCGACGGGCGTGCCGGGCGCCTGGGCGTCCTGATCGCGTACGGAGAGGCCGCCGAGCCGCCACTTCACGGCACCGTCCCCGGCCCCGGTGAGCCGGACCCCGAGGGCGTGCACCGTGCCGTCCGCGGGCAGCCCGGTCAGCCGTACCGTCGAGGTCTCCCAGTCGTCGCCGACGGTGACCGGGAAGTACGTGTACGCGTAGGGCTGCCCGGGGCCCGACGGTTCGGCGGTGGCGACGGCCAGTTCTACGCCCACGTCCCCCGAGTCGGCCCGGTGGGTCAGCTCGACGACCGTGTCCGCGCCGAGCGGCAGGCGGGTCCCGTAGAGGTCGAGCGTGGTGGGCGCGGTCAGGGTGCCGTCGACCAGGACGCTGCTGCCGCCGCACCACGCGTCCGCGAAGTCGAACGTGACCGCCGGATGCGGGCCCGTCGTACGGGTCACCCAGCGCCGGGACGGCAGCCGGTCCTGAAGGCCGAGGTGGTTCCACTGGGCCGTCGACGTCACCTCGCCGTCCTCGTACCAGCGCAGTCCGTGCCCGGTGTTGAACGTGCTCGCGAACGGCAGTGCGGTGACGGTCGAGCGGTCGGCGACGGAGACGGCGGGCGCCCGCCAGGTGTCGGTGGTGTCGGGGCGGGCCGGATCGAGGGAACGGCCGCTCCAGAAGCGGTCGTCGGCGGCGTGGAAGTCGCCGGGCGTACGGGTGGCGGGCAGGTGGTTGCGGGTCCACTCGGGCCGGTAGAAGCCCACCGAGACGACGTGCGCCGAACCGCTGGGGACCATGGCGTCCCAGTTCACGGACCGGTTCCAGCCGTTGGCCTCGACATCGACGCCGGCCCACAACTCGTACTTGCTGCGTCCGAGTTGCTGAGCGGCGGCACCGGAGGAGACAAGACTGCTCGCCGACCAGCGGAAGTCGATGAACATCGTGTCGGCGGCCTGGTAGAACACCCGGTTCTGGTTGTTGAGGGCGCCCTGCCAGCTCACCGAGCCGCTGACGGTCATCGAGTCGTACCAGGTGACGCGCTGTCCCTTCGCCGCGCTGAGCGTCTTCAGCTCGGTGAGGAAGCCGAGCATGTCGGTGGCGAGCGCCGCGTTCCCGCCGCTCGTCTCGGCGTTGATGAACCAGCCGTCGAAGCCGTGGGCCTCGGCGACCGCGACGAGCTGGGCGGCCAGCGGATAGTGCCCGGCCGCGTCCTTCTGCACCAGGTCACGCGTCCACTGCAGCTGGCCGCCGTACGCGGCGGGCGGCAGGAACACGTTGCCGAGGACGGGTACGCCGTGCCGGTGGGCCGCGTCCACGATCGGCGCGTTCGGCGCGAGGATCAGCCCTTCACCGGACGAACCGCCCCAGAAGACCAGCTCGTCGACGTAACTCCAGTGGGTGAGCGCGTAGTAGTCGGCGGTGGCCGCGCCCTGCGAGGGGTTGCTCGCGGTGGGGCCGAAGGAGACCAGCGACTGGATACGGGCCTGTCCGGCGCGGGCCGTCGAGTTCACCGGGGTCGGGGTGAAGCGCTCGGCGAGCGGCACGGACGCCGTGTTGAAGGCCAGATCGGCGTCGGTGGCGGCGCTCCACGCCTTCAGACTGCGCCAGGTGATGCCCGCGCCCGGTGAGCCGGAGGGGAACGAGTCCGGGTACCAGTAGGAGGCGTACGGCCGGGGCGCCTCGGGGGCGGCCTCGGCGGCGGGGCCGGCCGCGGCCTCCTGACCGGCGGCGGCCGGTCCTGCCGGGAGCAGGGCGGCGGCCGTCCCGGTGCCGGCGACGAGCAGGACGGTGCGTCTGGTGGGGTTCACGAGCAAGTGCCTCCTTGTGGGAGTTCTTGTTTCCTGTGGGGGTTACGGAACCTGACGGACTACGGAACCTGATCGGGTGTGACAACTTCGGTGATGTTCCGTGCGGTGAGGTGCTCCACGTCGTTCGCGCGGGACGCGAGGACGGTGGTCGGTCGGGCGCCGTCGGCGGTGAGCCGGAAGAACGCCTCGAAAACCGGGCCGCCCGGCGCGCAGACGGAACGGCCGGTGGGGTCGTCGGGGACGACGAGCGCGGTGGTGCGGACCTTGGGGATGTACGGGTGCTCGCGGGCCGAGCGGGCGGCGCGGGCCAGCACCCGCGCACTGTCCTTGGCCCGGCGGTCGTTGCTCAACAACCCGAGCCCGTACTCCAGTTCGGGAAAGTCGGCGAGGTCGCGGGACACGTCGTGGGAGCACCACCAGGTGACGCCCCAGAGGTCCGGGCAGTCCAGGGCGTTCGCGACGGTCGCCTCGGTGAAGGCGGCGGCGTGCTCGGCGGGGACCAGCGGCGCCGGTGCGCCGACCTCCTGGAGCCAGACCGGGCGCGAGGGGTCGTCGGCCCAGGCCTTGCTCAGCTCGATCAGATAGGCGGCGTGGTGTTCGGTCGCGACGCCGGTACGCCCGTGCCGCTGGGCCGTGCCGTTGAAGACCCACGAGTGCACGGCGGTGACGGCTCCGCGCCGCGCGGCCTGGGCCGGGGTGAACGGCATGTCGTCCTGGTACCAGGCGGCGTCGTACTCCGCGTGCAGATGCAGCTTGCCGGGGGCGCCCTTCTCGCAGGCCGCGAGCATCCGCTCCAGCCAGGCGTCGACCAGGTCGGCCGTCGTCCGGTCGGGATCCGGGTGGGGACCCGCCGAGAACTGGTTGACCTCGTTGCCCACGGTCATGCCGATGAAGTTGGGCCGGTCGGCGAGGGCGGCGGCGAGGGTCCGCAGATACTCGGCCTGCCCCTCGACGACCTCCGGGTCGGTGAAGAGATTCCGCCGGTGCCAGGTCTGCGTCCAGGCGGGCAGGAAGTCGAAACTCGACAAGTGACCCTGCAGGCCGTCCACGTTGACGTCCATGCCCCGCTCGGCCGCCGCATCCGCGAGAGCGACGAGCTGTTCCACGGCACGCGGGCGGATCAGCGAGCGGTTCGGCTGGAAGTAGGGCCAGATCGGGAAGACGCGTATGTGGTCGAGCCCGAGTGCGGCGATCGAGTCGAGGTCGGCCCGCACGGAGTCGAGATCGAAGTCGAGCCAGTGATGGAACCACCCTTCACTAGGGGTGTAGTTGACGCCGAAGCGCACAGCAGAAGACATCCGGGGTTCCTAGTCCTGTTTCTGTGGTGCGGATGTGGGGGGATGGGCGGTGCGCAGGCTGCTACCGGCACGGGGCGCACCGTGCGACCCGGTGGGGGCTGGTCGCGCGGTTCCCCGCGCCCCTTCGAGGCGGGGCTGCGCCCCGACAGGGGGCGCGGAGGATCACCCGACGACCGGCCGCCCCATTCAGGGGCGCGGGGAACTGCGCGACCAGCCCTCTTCGGCCCGCACCCGACAACCGACCGTCGCTCTTTCAGGGGCGCGGGGAACTGCGCAACCAACCTCCGCCCCCACCCACCCGCACCCGACATCCATGGGCGGAAGCCGCGAAGAAGGGCGAGGTCACCGCAGAGCTCACCCCTTCACCGCCCCCTCCCCCCCCCCACGGAAGAAGTACCGCTGAAGGCAGGCGAAGAGCGCGATCAACGGCGCCACGGCGATGATCGTGCCCGCGGCGACCAGCCGCTCATCGTTGGCGAACGTGCCGTGCAGATAGTTGAGCCCGATGGTCAGGGTGAACTTGTCCGGATCGCTGAGCACGATCAACGGCCACAGGAAGTCGTCCCACGCCCCCATGAACGCGAAGATCGCCACAACAGCGAGCGTCCCCTTCACCGAGGGCAACGCGATCCGCAGAAACCGCTGCCACGTGTTCGCGCCGTCGACGAAGGCCGCCTCCTCGATCTCGTACGGCAGATTGAGGAACGCGTTGCGCATCAGCAGGACGTTCATCGCGCCGATGCACCCGGGCAGGACGACCCCGATGAGCGTGTTGTTCAGACCCAGCTCACGCATGGTCGTGAACTGGGCGATGATGATCCCCTCCACGGGCACGAGCATCGCGAGGATGAACACGAGCGTGGCCACCTTGCGTCCGCGATAGCGCAGCCGGGCCAGCGCATAGCCCGCGAGCGCCGCGCCGACGCAGTTCGTGACGACGTTGGCGGTGGCGACCTTCAGCGAGTTGAGGGCGTAGTCCCACACGGGGATGGTGTCGGCGACCCGCTCGTAGTTGTGCAGGGTCGGTTCACCGGGCAGGAACTTCGGCGGCGAGCTGAAGATGTCCTCGGTCGGCCCCTTCAGCGAGGTGGACAGCTGCCACAGGAACGGCCCGACGGTCAGCGCCAGCACGGCGAGCAACAGCACGTAGCGGAGGGCGAGTTCCCACACCCGTACATGCTTCCCGTTCTCATCGGTGACGCGCGTACGACGGCGACCGCCACGGCGGCGCGCCTCCGCGCCGGCCGGCACCTCCCGCACCTTCTCGGCGGCACTCACGCGTCCTCCTTCCGGTCGGCGCGCAGCACGAGCAGCATCAGCGCGACGGTGACGACGAAGACGACGACGGAGATGGCGGAGGCGTAGCCGACCCGGCCGGTCAGGCCGGTGCCGGTGCGCTGGACGAGCATCACGAGCGTGGTGTCCTCGCCCGCGGGACCGCCGCCGGGCCCCGCCATCAGGTACACCTCGGAGAACACCTTGAAGGCGGCGACCGAGGAGAGCGCGCCGACCAGCACCATCGTGGAGCGGACGGCGGGCACGGTGACCGTGAGGAAGCGGCGGACCGCGCCTGCGCCGTCCACGGCCGCGGCCTCGTGCAGCTCGCGCGGTACGTTGGCGAGCGCGGCCAGATAAATGATCATGTAGTAGCCGAGGCCCTTCCAGACCGTGACCGTCATGGCGCTCAGCAGGAGCAGCCACTGGTCGCTCAGGAAGCCGACCCTGCCGACCCCGATCGCCTCCAGCAGCGAGTTCACCAGGCCGCGTTCGTCGAGCAGCCACACCCAGATGAGTCCCACCACGACGATGGAGGCGACGACCGGGGTGTAGAAGGCCGACCGGAAGAAGGCGATGCCGGGGATGTTCTTCTGGACCAGGAGCGCGAGCAGCAGGGGCAGCAGGACGAGCGCGGGGACGACCCCGAGGACGTACAGCGTGCTGTTGCGCAGGCCGATCCAGAACATCTCGTCGTGCAGCAGCTCCCGGAAGTTGGCCAGGCCCACGAACTCGCCGGGGATCAGGGTCCGGCGGTCGGTGAAGGCGTTGACCACGGTCGAGACGAACGGATAGAGGATGAAAATGGCCACGACCAGCAGCCCCGGGGCGGCGAACAGCCAGGGACTGGTGGGCAGTTGCCGCCGCACCCGGGCGACGGCCCCGGCGGAACGCCCGCCACGGCCGCCACCAACGGGAGCGCTGCCGACGGCCGCCCCACCCGCGGAGACCGTGCCGGGTGAAGCCGTACTGGAGGAGGCCGTACCGGAGGAACTCGCCATGTCGATCAGCCCTGCTGCTGGAGCAGGCGGTCACACGCCTTGACAGCGTTGTCGAGGGCTTCCTTCGGGCTCACCTTGCCCTGCAGCGCCTTGGCGACGGAGTTGCGCAGTTCGGTCTTCATCTGCTCGCTGAACAGCACCGGCGTGTAGTTGACGGCGTTCTTCAGGGACTTGGCGGCGGCGATCCGCACCCGGGTCTCATCGGTGCCGTCCTCCTCGGTGAAGTACGGGTCGTCGAGCGAACCAGCGGTGCTCGGGAAGATCGCGACCTTCTTGGCGAACGACATCTGGTTCTGCGCGTCGGTGACGAAGTGCGCGAAGGCGACGGCGGCGGGCTTCTGCTTGGTCCGCGCGTTCACCATCACGCCCATCACATACATGTTGACCTTGCCGGTGCTGGTGATCTGGTCGGTGATGCCGATGTTCTTGTAGAGGTTCGGCGCCTGCTTCTTGAAGTTGCCGAGGTCCAGGGCGCTGCCCGGGTTCATGGCGACGGCCCCGGTGAGGAACTTCTTGCCGGACGACTCGGGAGTGGCGGTCAGCGCCTGCGAGTCGAGGGCCTTGGCGTCGTACAACTTCTTGTACTCGGTGAGGAGTTCCACGCCCTTGACGTCGTTGAAGGCGAAGGCCGTGCCCTCATTGTTCATCAGCTCGACGCCGTACCGGCCGAAGTCCTCGATGGTGGGCACGTTCGCCAGGGTCGCGACCTTGCCGTCACTCTTGTCGGCCAGCTCCAGCGCGTCGTCGAAGAGTTCGTCGTACGTCTTCGGAGGCTTCGCGGCGTCCAGGCCGGCCTCCTCGAACAGCGACTTGTTGTAGAAGAGCGGGCCGGTGTTCAAGTACCACGGGAAGGCGTACGTGCCCTCCATGCCCGGTATCTCGTGGCTGGCCCACGCACCCGGCAGGTACTCCTTCTTGTACTTCGCGGCGGCCTTGTCGAGGTCGAGCGCGAGGCCCGCCTTGGCGAGCGGGGCGACCAGGTCGGGCGAGACGTTCACGACGTCGGGCAGGGTGCCGCCGGCCGCGTCGGCGCTGATCTTGTCGGCGTAGCCCTCGGCGGGCTGGTCGACCCACTTCACGTTCGTGCCGGGGTACTTCTTCTCGAAGTCGGCGACCAGACCCTCGAAGTACGGCTTGAAGTTGGCCCGCAGGTTCCAGGTCTGGAAGGTGATGTCGCCCTCGACCTTGCCGGAGGCGTCCGTGGAACCGCTGTCGTCACCCCCGGAGCCGCAGGCGCTGAGCGGCAGGACCAGGGCGACGACAGCGGCGGCGAGTGCTCTGCGAGGCATGCGCACGGTGACCGGGCTCCTTTGCGACGGTGTGGGTCTGGGGTGACGGGCAGACCTTGCATCCTGCGCGGCGGGGAAGTCAATGGATTCCGCCTCGCTAAATTCATTAGTTCGACATATGACCAGCTCAGAGCCGTTGTGACAGCCTGCTTGCAGCGGATCACTAATGCGCTTTAGAGTGACCTGACTCAAGCGCTTTAGTACGAAGTGCCATTGAACGGGCCGACGGCACGCAGGTCGGCAGCAAACAGGGCATCACCGAGCATGCCTTCAGTGGAATGGGGAGCAGTTGCCAGCCAAGCGGTCTCCCGCGCGCCGACCGACGATGAAGGACATCGCGCAGCGCGCCGGGGTCTCCGAGAGCGCGGTCTCGTTCGCGCTCAACGACCGGCCCGGAGTCTCCGAGATCACCCGGGACCGGGTGCGCAGGGTCGCCGAACAACTGGGCTGGCGGCCCAGCACGGCGGCGCGTCAGCTGTCCGGGGAGGGCACGGCGACGGTCGGACTCGTCCTGGCGAGGCCCGCGGACACGCTCGGCGTGGACTCGTTCTTCCTGCAGCTCATCTCGGGCATACAGGAGGTTCTGGCCGAACGTCACCTCGGGCTGCTCTTCCAGGTGGTCGAGGACGTCGACGACGAGTGCGCGGTGTACCGGCGCTGGTGGGCCGAGCACCGCGTGGACGGGGTACTGGTCGTCGACCCACGGACCGACGACGCACGCCCCGACCTGCTCGACGAGCTGGGACTGCCCGCGGTGGTCATCGGCGGGGCGCCGGACGCGCGGCACCCGGGGCTGTCCACGGTCTGGGCGGACGACGCGGGGGCGATGGCGTCCGTGGTGGGACGGCTGTACGAACTCGGCCACCGGCGGATCGTGCACATCGCGGGCTTGCCCGGCCTCGCGCACACGGAGCGGCGGATCCGCACGCTGCGCGCCGAGGCGGACCGGCGCGGGCTCGCCGAGGTGTGCTCGGTGACCACGGACTACTCCGACGCGGAGGGTGCGGCGGTGACGCGCCGCGTCCTGGAGGGTGGCGTGCTGGGGGGCGGGGCGCCGCCGACCGCGCTGGTCTACGACAACGACGTGATGGCCGTCGCCGGGGTCGCCGCCGCGACGGAGCTGGGCTTCTCGGTGCCGGGTGACGTGTCGGTCGTGGCCTGGGAGGACTCGGCGCTGTGCCGCATGGTCAAGCCGTGGTTGTCGGCGCTGTCCCGGGACACGGTGGAGTTCGGACGGGTCGCTGCCGCGGAATTGACGTCGTTGCTGGACGGGGGGCCTGCGCGGGCCGTGGGGGTGCCGGTGCCGGGGCTGATCGAACGCGCCAGCACGGGGGCCTGCGGCGCTTGAGCGGGGCCGGGGGCGGGGGTTGGTCGTTGAGTGCAGGTCCGCTGTGGTTGCTCGCGCCGTTCCCCGCGCCCCTTAGGAGGCGGGGGCGAGGGTTCGTTGTCGGGTGCAGGTCCGTCGTGGTTGCTCGCGCCGTTCCCCGCGCCCCTTAGGAGGCGGGGGCGGGGGTTGGTCGTTGAGTGCGGGTTCGTCGTGGTTGCTCGCGCCGTTCCTCGCGCCCCTTAGGAGGCGGGGGGCTTGCTCTCAGAGGTGGGAGCGGTGTAGTTCGAAACCGGCCAGGTGGGGGGTGTGCCGGGCGGCTGTCACCCGTACTCTCCAGCGGCGGGCCCGGATCGGGGTCGGTAGGAGCAGGATGCGGCTGGCGCCGATCGTGCCGGCCTCCGTGACGTGCTTCCAGGCGCCGTCGGTGTGGGCCTCGATCACGAACGACTCCACCTGCTGGCCATGGCGGGTGTCCTCCGCGAGGCGGATGCGGTCGATCTCGCGGGAGCGGCCCAGGTCCACCGTGATCGTGCCCGGGGAGCGGCTGGTGCGCGCCCCGTGGGCCAGATCCTCCGGGAGTTCCCTGTCGATGCGCTCGCGGAACTCCCGCAGACGGGCGACGTCCGCTGCCGGAAGTCGGCCCTCGTCGTCCGGCGGGACGTTGAGCAGCAGGACCGCGTTGCGGCCCACCGAGCCGAAGTAGATGTCCGTCAACTGCTGCACGGACTTGGGCTGTTGGTCGGCGTGGTAGAACCAGCCGTCCCGGATGGAGACATCGGCCTCCGCCGGCCACCACTGGAGGTAGTCGGCCACGGGCTGGGCGGCGACCAGGGCGTCCCGGCCGCCCATGTCCGGCGCGTCGTACGAGAGCGCGAAGTCCATGCGCCCGTTGGCCTTCTCCTGGACGGGTACGACGCTCCACTCGTTCTCGCGGGCGATCCCGCCCTCGTTGCCGACCCAGCGCACATCGGGTCCGGACACGGCGACCGCGGCGTCCGGCGCGAGGGTCCGGATGAGCGTGTACCAGCTGTCCCAGTCGTACGTCTCGACCTTGTCCGGCGGAATACGGCCCTGGGCGCCGTCGAACCAGACCTCGTCGACCGGCCCGTACTCGGTGAGGACCTCGTGGAGCTGGTCGAGCATGTGGGCGCCGTAGTCGGTGGCCGGGAGGGTGAAGGTCGGCCCGTCCGGGCGGTCGTCCCCGGGGACCGGGGTGGGGATGGTCCGCTCGGAGCGGGCGCTGCCGTTGGCGTACACGCCGTGCAGGTACTGGTTCTCGTCGGCCGGTGAGATGTAGACGCCGACCTTGAGCCCGTAACGCCGCATGGAGTCGGCGAACGACCGCAGGACATCCCCTCGCCCGCCCTGCCAACTGCTCGATGCCACCGAGTGGTTGGTGTAACGGGACGGGTAGAGCACGAACCCGTCGTGGTGCTTGACGGTGAGGATGGCCAGCTTGAAACCGCCGTCACGCAGGGCGCGGGCCCACTGGTCGGTGTCGAGGCCGACCGGCTGGAACACGTCCGGATCCTCGTCCCCGGTGCCCCATTCGAGCCCGGTGAAGGTGTTCACCCCGAAGTGCAGGAAGGTGGTGCGTTCGAGGGCCTGCCAGGCGATCTGCCGTTCCGTGGGCCGGACTTGGGACGCCTTGCGGACCAGCTCGTCCGGGGAGTCGGCGGGCCCGACGGGTATCCGGTACCAGGGCTCATCCGGCGAGACAGGGACCGCGGAGGCAGCGGGCGCCAGGGCCAGTGACGTGCCGCTGGACGCCACGAGTGCCGCGGCGGCCGTGACGAAGAGACGTCTGGAGACTGCCATGTGATCGCACTCCTCGGGTCAGGGGACAGGGACGAAGGACAGCCGGGCACAGGGTCACGCGGCCGTCAACTGCCATACGGCGGCGCCCCGCTGGTCCGGCGGATACTGCACCAGCCGTCCGTCGTCGCTCACGTGGACAGCCATCTGCGTGATCGCGTTGACGAGTTGATAGCCACCCCGCACCGGCGCCAACTGCCAGCGCTGCACGGTGTTCCCGCCATCGCACGCCTGCTCGGACACTTCAACTCCCGGCTGGAGCGGCACATTGAGCGTGAGCTTGCCGCCCCGCACCTCCAGGCAACCGTTCGCGGCGCGCAAGGTCGTATAGCCGTCCGGGGTGCGCTCGACTTCGGCGGTGACGCTCCTGACCCCCGAGCGGAAGGTGTACGTGCCGTCCGCGACCGGTACGCGGGTGAGGTCGCGCCAACCCGGCGCATGGCCCACGGCCGCCGCGCGAGCGGTGAACTGTGCGTACGTGGCGTCCGGGTGGGGAGTGCCCCAGGTGGCCTGGGCGAGGTGGCGCAGAGCCGGATCGGTGTCCTCCGCGACCTCGTTCTCGGTCTCGCCGCGGCCGTTGTCGGGCCAGAGGCTGATCTTCGCTCCGGTGATCCCCGCACGGGAGGCGAGCTTCTCGCCCTCGAAGCTGCGCGGGTCCCAACTCTGGTCGTACAGACCCTTGGTGTCCGAGTGGAAGCCGCCCCGCACGAGATAGAGGGCGTAGGCCGCGTTCATCAACGGGTACCCCTGCGCCCGCAGTTGGCTGGGCTTCGTCGCCACGTTCAGCCAGTGCTCGACCGTCGTACCGGCCGTGACGGGCACGGTGTTGGCGCCGGTGAGACCGTCGTTCCAGATCCGCAGCTCCTTCCCCTTGCCCGCCGCGTAGGAGTGGACCCGGTTGACGAAGTCGATGAAGGCGTCCTGCGGGGTGGCGTCCGCGCCGTACTTGGCCCGTGCGTATGCCAGGACCTGCGGATACTTGGCGAAGTCGGAGCCGAGCATGTACTCGTCGGCGCCCATGTGCCAGGAGCCGGCCGTGAACACCTGCGCGTACTCGTCCATCAGGCTCGTGTAGTAGGCGAAGGCCTCGGGGCGCGTGATGTCGAGCCGGGAGGGCTGCTTGTTGCCGTCGGAGTCGGTGAGCTGGAGATCGGGCCGGTTCTCGATCCAGGGGTCCATGTGCCCCGGCGAGTTGATCTCCGGGACGATGCTGACGTGGTACTTCTCGCCGAGGGCGACGAGCCGTCGTATCTCGTCCTTGGTGTAGTAGCCCCAGGTGTTGGCCTCGGGGTGCGCGTCGCTCTTCACCTTGAGTTCGAGCAGCAGCTGGTTGAGCTTGTGGTACGCCATGTCGCGTACGAGGTTCTCCAGCCACTCGGGGGTGATGTGGACGTAGCAGGCGCAGACGCCGACGCCCCGCTCCTCGTACTGGGGCACGTCGACGGTGCGTCCGGCGGGCACCCGGTCACCCTGCGCCAGCAGTTGAAGAACGGTCCGGGTGCCGTAGAAGGCACCCGCCTCGGTGGCAGCGGTCACCGACAGGCGCTTGCCCACGCGGAGTTCGTACCCCTCCTCCCCCAAGGCGGCCTTGCCGGGCACGACGTCGACAACGATGTCACCCGTACGCGCTCCCCCACCCACGACCGGAACGGTCCCGTGCCCACCCGCACGCAGGTCGCCGGCAAGGGTGTCGGCGACACGGCGCTCCGCCGCACCCCCGGCAACAAGGCGTGTCCCACGGCCATCACGGCCGCCACCCCCCTCATACGCGTAGTGCCCGCCCTCCGGGGTCCAGTCGGTCAGGGCGGGAACGGTGACAGGAGGAGCGGGATCGGCCGCCTGGGACATCTCCTCCGCGCCTGCAAGCGGGACCGGTGCCGCGAGCAGCAGGAGTGCCGTCATGACACCGACCAGCCGGGAACGTCCCGGGGACGCACTCCTGCCTGGATACGCACTCTTGACGTCCGTACTCACGGGCACCTCCCATTCATCGGAGGTGTGATGATTGGGCCGCCTTCAGAGCATGTCAATGGGGTGGGAAGAGAGCCGAGTTGGCGCAGTGGTCGGATGACCTGCCACTCCGCGCAAACGGTCGGCCGGACACACCACCAAAAGTCCAAGAGGACCGCAGCGAATGTCCAAGCGCGTCCAGGCACGAAGACCGCAGCCGAGACGACTCTCGACGGGAGCCCCGGGGCCGAGGCACAGTACTTCTCGGACTCACCAGTACCCACCAGTGGTGCTCATCAGCAGGACCACGCCCCGAGGAGCCACCGTGACCAGCTGGGTAGGCCGGACCGCCGCCGAGATCGCCGCCGCCGTCCGCGAGAAGCGGGTCACGCCGCGCGAGGTGGTGGCCGAGCACCTCGCGCGCATCGAACTGCTCGACGCGCGCGTGGGCGCCTTCCGCCACGTACGCGCGACGGCCGCACTCACCGAGGCGGACGAGGTGGCGTCCCGGACGGACCTGGCCGACCTCCCCCTGGCGGGCGTACCGGTGGCGGTCAAGGACAACCTGGCCGTACGCGGCGAGTCCACCCGCAACGGCAGCGCGGCGAGCCCGGACACCCCGGCGACGGAGGACCACGTCACGGTGGCCAGGCTGCGGGCGGCGGGAGCCGTCGTGGTGGGCGTGACGAACGTCCCCGAACTCTGCGTCTTCGGCACCACGGAAGGCGTGTACGGCACGGCGCGCAACCCGTGGGACACCACACGCACGGCGGGCGGCTCCTCCGGCGGCAGCGCGGCGGCGGTGGCCTCGGGGATGGTCCCCCTCGCCCTCGGCAACGACGGGATGGGCTCGCTGCGGATACCCGCCGCCAACTGCGGCCTGATCGGCCTCAAGCCGGGCCACGGCACGATCCCGGCGGGCATCGGCCACGGCGACTGGTTCGGAATGTCCGAGAACGGGCCGCTGGCGACGACCGTCGAGGACGCCGGGCTGATGTTCTCGGTACTGGCCGCCGCGGACGCCGTACGCACCGAGGAGCCCGCCGCGCTCTCGGTCGCCGTCTCGGTGCGCAGCCCGCTGGCGGGCGTCGCCGTCACCCGACCGTACGCGGCCGGAGCGCGAGAGGCGGCCCGATTGCTCGCCGGGGCGGGACACCGGGTGCGGCGCGCGGACCCTCCGTATCCGGTGTGGCTGGGCACGACCTCACTGGCGCACTGGACGGCCGGGACGGCGGTGGACGCGGAGGGGCTCGACCCGAAACGGCTGGCACCGCGGACGCGGGTGCACGCGGGGGTGGGGCGGCGGTTCGTGGACTCGGTACGGACCGGTGTGCGCCGGCAGCAGCTGCGGGAGCGGCTCGCGCCGTTCTTCGCGGAGCACGACGTGCTGCTCACGCCCGCGCTGGCGCGGCGGGGGCCGGCTGCGGCGGAGTGGCACAAGCGGGGGTGGGTGCGGAACGTTCTGGTCAACACCGCCTACTCCCCCTTGACTCCGCCGTGGAATCTGACGGGGTGGCCAGCGATGGTGGTGCCGTTCGGGGTGCTGCCGTCGGGGTTGCCGGGTGCTGTCCAGCTGGTGGGGCGGGTGGGTAGTGAGGGGGTTCTTCTGCGGGTCGCGGGGGAGTTGGAGGGGTTGCGGCCCTGGACGCGGGTTGCTCCGCGTGTTGCTCCGCTGGGGGTGGGGGTCGGGGGGTAGGGGTCGCAGGTCGGGTGCGGGCCGGTGGGGGCTGATCGCGCAGTTCCCCGCGCCCCTAAAAAGCTGGGGCTAGGGGGTTGCATGTCGAGTGCGGGCCGGTGGGGGCTGGCCGCGCAGTTCCCCGCGCCCCTAAAAAAGGCGGGTGGGCGCCCCGGCTCCTGTGGCCCTAAAAAAGGCAGGTGGGTGGCCCGGCTCCTGTGGTCCCCAAAAAGGCAGGTGGGTGGCCCGGTTGCTGCGGCCCTAGAAAAGCGAATGGGCGGCCCCGTTGCTGCGCCCCATGAGGACGCTCGTCCGGGGCTTTTCGGAGCCTTCAGAGTTCTCGGTGCATGACGTGCAATCCGACTCTGCCTTCGGTCGGGTGGGTGAAGGCGGCTGGGATCGTGCCTACGATCTTGAAGCCGAGGGATGTCCACAGTTTTACAGCCGGGTTGGTCTCGACCACGGCGTTGAAGACCATCGCCCGGTAGCCGTCGGCCTCGGCCGTTCGCAGGACGTGTTCCGCCAGGGCCCGGCCCACACCCCGACCCGTCCGGTCCGGGTCGACCATGAAAGCGGCGTTGGCGACATCGGCCGCGGGGCCGCCGTAGTTCGGCGTGACGTAGGCGGAGCCCAGGACCACACCCGCCACCTCGTCCTCGGCGACGAACACCCGCTTGCCCGGCGCCATCCACAGGGCGCGGGCATCCCCCTCGGAGGTGTCCGGGTCCCAGGCGTAGGTCTCCCCGGCGGCCACGATCCGGTGCCAGAAAGGCCAGATCCGCGTCCAGTCGTCGGCCACGGCGTCTCTGATCAGCATGGATACGAGTTTGGCACGACCCGCCACCCGCGAAAGCACGGGAGCGGGCCGTGCCGGTACGTCGCAGCCCGTCGCATAGGGCTCCTGCAATCGACCGAGCTCTTCGATTCTTGGAGCAGTACACCCGGAAGGCGACGGGCTCGACGTACCGGCACGTCCCCGACCCACCCACCGCCGCCAGGCGCCCAGCACGGACACCCGGCGGTCCGGCCCGGCAGTCCGGCGGTCCGACCCCGCAGTACGACCCCGCGGTCAGTCCACGCGATCAGTCCACGCTGGGCAGGATGTGGGGCTCGGCCAGATCGTCCTCGTAGCCCGCCAGCCGAATGGGGGCGGACCTGGCCCACACGTCCAGGCTGCCGAGCTTCTCCGCCCGGTCCGTGACCTCTGTCCGTTCCTTGAGGCCTTGATCGAGATTCGTCGTCTCCGGTGTCACCGCGCACTCCTTATGTGTCGGGTCACCCTCGGGGCGCACAGGACCACTCTGCTGCCGGTCGCCTGCGTCCGCTCGGGTCTGAACAAGGGCACTTCGGACGCGGTGGCGCCGGTCAACTCGCATGAGAGCAGGCCGTGGTGACTGGCTTGTCCCGGGACGGACCGTGGGTGTGGGTGGGACCCAGATAAGCTGTCCGTCCCGCACAGAGTAACCAAATGAGCGGGCCGCCGCTCGATGGGGCTGAAAACAAGGTGTAACCATCTGAAGTCATCCCTGTTTGTCCACAGGCGATGTCGCACTCGTCCGGCCCTGTGCCAACATGATCAGCGCCCCACTGTCCATGTGAAGGAGCCCGACATGGCCGCCCAGCAGGTACGCGGTGTCATCGCCCCCGGCAAGAACGAGCCGGTGCAGATCCGGACGATCATCGTCCCCGACCCGGGTCCCGGCGAGGCCGTGGTGAAGATCCAGGCCTGTGGGGTCTGCCACACCGACCTGCACTACAAGCAGGGCGGCATCAGCGACGACTACCCCTTCCTCCTCGGCCACGAGGCGGCGGGCGTCGTCGAATCCGTCGGCGAGGGCGTCACCGACGTCGCCCCCGGCGACTTCGTGGTCCTCAACTGGCGAGCGGTCTGCGGCCAGTGCCGGGCCTGTCTCCGCGGTCGCCCCTGGTACTGCTTCAACACGCACAACGCCAAGCAGAAGATGACCCTGGAGGACGGCACCGAACTCTCCCCCGCCCTGGGCATCGGCGCGTTCGCCGAGAAGACCCTCGTCGCGGCCGGCCAGTGCACCAAGGTCGACCCGTCCGTGTCCCCGGCGGTCGCGGGCCTCCTCGGCTGCGGCGTGATGGCCGGCATCGGAGCGGCCATCAACACCGGCAACGTGGGCCGCGGCGACTCCGTCGCCGTCATCGGCTGCGGCGGCGTGGGCGACGCGGCGATCGCCGGGGCGAACCTCGCGGGCGCCGCGAGGATCATCGCCGTCGACATCGACGACCGGAAGCTGGAGAAGGCCCGCACGATGGGCGCCACCCACACCGTCAACTCCAAGGAGACGGACGCCGTCGAGGCGATCCGCGAGCTGACCGGCGGGTTCGGGGCGGACGTCGTCATCGAGGCGGTCGGCCGCCCGGAGACGTACAAGCAGGCGTTCTACGCCCGCGACCTCGCGGGCACGGTCGTCCTGGTCGGCGTCCCCACACCGGAGATGAAGCTCGAACTGCCCCTGCTGGACGTCTTCGGCCGCGGCGGCAGCCTGAAGTCCTCCTGGTACGGCGACTGCCTGCCGTCGCGGGACTTCCCGATGCTGATCGACCTCCATCAGCAGGGCAGGCTGGACCTGGCCGCGTTCGTGACGGAGACCATCACGCTCGACGGCATCGAGCAGGCCTTCGACCGCATGCACCAGGGCGACGTCCTGCGATCGGTGGTGGAGCTGTGACCACGGCCCGCATCGAGCACCTGGTCACCTCGGGCACGTTCAGCCTGGACGGCGGCACCTGGGACGTCGACAACAACGTATGGATCGTGGGCGACGACACCGAGGCCGTCGTCATCGACGCGGCGCACGACGCGGACGCGATCGCCGAGGCACTGGGCGACCGCACCCTGCGCGCGATCGTCTGCACCCACGCGCACAACGACCACATCGACGCGGCCCCGGCCCTGGCGGCCCGCACCGGCGCCCCGATCCTGCTCCACCCGGACGATCTGCCGCTCTGGAAGCAGACCCACCCGGACCGCCTTCCGGACGGCGAGTTGTCCGACGGCGAGAAGCTGACCGTGGCGGGCGTGGAGCTGACCGTCCTGCACACGCCGGGTCACGCGCCGGGGGCCGTGTGCCTGTACGCCCCGGAGCTGGGCAGCGTCTTCACCGGCGACACCCTCTTCCAGGGCGGCCCCGGCGCGACGGGCCGGTCCTTCTCCCACTTCCCGACGATCGTGGAGTCGATCAGGACCCGCCTGCTCGACCTGCCCGCAGAGACGGTGGTCCGCACCGGCCACGGCGACTCGACGACGGTCGGCGCCGAGGCGCCGAACCTCCAGGAGTGGATCGACAGGGGGCACTGAACGAGTTCTCGGACAGGTGTGCAGTTCAGTTCCCGTTGGCCCGATTGAAATCTGGCCATGATCTGCTGGCGCGAGACGACGGCCTTTCTCGCCCGCAGGGAGGACTGACGCATGGAGCTGCGCAGAGTCGAAGAGCTGATGGATCTGCTGCACGCCTGCCGAGGAGCCCGGGGCACCGCCTGCCTCGGCGGCGCCCCGGTCGATCTGCACGACCACGCCCTGCAGACCGCCGCGCTGCTGCGCCGGAGCCGCCCGGCCGACAAGGAACTCCAGGTGGCCGGGCTGGTGCACGTGGTCGGCCACCTGCTGAGGCCGGGTGATCCCACGGTTCACGCGGCCGTCACGGCCGACGCGGTCCGGCCTCTGCTGGGCGAGCGGGTCTCCGGCCTGGTACGCCTCCAGCGGGAGGATCCGGACAGCCGGATCGGTGAGGACGTACTGACCCTGCGCCAGGCCGACGAGGCCGCCCGCACCGCCGGCCTGGACGCCGGGGTGCTGGAGGACTGGCGCACGGTACTGGAACTCGTATCGGCCCGGAACAGCCGCCTGGGCGCGGTCGACTGACGGACCGTCATGAGACGGTACGCGGATGACGTCGTCGTACGGGTTCGAGGGCAGGGTCGCCATCGTCACCGGGGCCTCGCGCGGGATCGGGCTGGCCGTCGCCGAGGCGTTCGTGGCGGCGGGCGCGCGGGTGTGCGTCACGGCACGGGACGCCGACGGGCTGGCCCGGGCCACCGCGCGCCTGGGCGCCGCCGTGGGCCTGGCGGGCACGGTCGCCGACCCGGCGCACCTGAGCCGCCTGGCCGAGCTGGCGATGGACGAGTACGGCCGTATCGACGTGGTGGTGAACAACGCGGCGACCAACCAGCCCTACGGCCCGCTCATGGACGCCGACCCGGACCGGTGGCGCGAGGCGTTCACGATCAACGTCGAGGCGGCGCTGCGGCTGACGCAGCACGCGTGGCGGGCCTGGATGCGCGCGCACGGCGGCTCGGTCGTCAACATCTGCACCGAGGGCGCGACGCACGTGGGCCCCCGCCTCGGCGCGTACGGCACGAGCAAGGCGGCCCTGCTCCACCTGACGCAGCAACTGGCCGGCGAACTGGCCCCGGGGGTCAGGGTCAACTCGGTCTCCCCCGGCCTCGTACGCACCGAGATGGCCCGCTTCGTCTGGGACCGACCGGACCAGGAGCCGGCCACCGCACTCCCCCTGGGCCGCATGGGCGAACCTCAGGACATAGCCGAGGCCGTCCTGTGGCTGACCTCGGACAAAGCCAAATGGATCACAGGCACGGACCTCCTGGTGGACGGCGGAACAAGAGTCCGCCGAGCAGCCCCGTAAGGGGCGCGGGGAACAGCGCGACAAGCCCCCCACGCACCCGCACCCGCAAATCCCAGGCCGACCCCCCAAAGGGGCGCGGGGAACGGCGCGACCAGCCCCCACTGGGCCCGCACACGCCCCAGACACCCCAGTCGCCCCAAACACCCCACCCCCGTTCACGCCCAGCGCAGCGCAACGCCGCGAGCTACCACTTACCAGGCGCGTAGTCCTTCAAGAAGACCCCGAACAGGTCCTCCCCCAGCTGCCCCCGCACGATCGGGTCGTACACGCGCGCCGCCCCGTCGATGAGATCGAGCGGCGCGTGGAACCCCGCGTCGGCCAGCCGCATCTTGTCCGGATGCGGCCGCTCGTCCGTGATCCACCCCGTGTCGACGGCGGTCATCAGAATGCCGTCCTTCTCGAACATCTCCTGCGCACTGGTGCGCGTGAGCATGTTCAGCGCGGCCTTGGCCATATTGGTGTGCGGATGCCCGGCGCCCTTGTAACCGCGGTTGAAGACGCCCTCCATGGCGGACACGTTCACGATGTACGTCCGCCCGGCCTCGGCCGCCGCCATCGCCCCCCGCAACCGGCTGATGAGGATGAAGGGCGCGGTGGAGTTGCAGAGCTGGACCTCCAGCAGCTCGATCGGCGTGACCTCCTCGACCGCCTGGATCCAGCTGTTGGTGTCGTGCAGATCGGGCACGAGCCCACCGGCGTCGATGGCGGTACCGGCGGCGATCCGTTCCAGCGAGGCGGAACCGGAGACGAGCGCGAGGTCGGTGACGTCCTGCGCGGTCAGCGCACCGCCCCCGGCCACGGGGAGCGCGGACACGGCCCCGGAGCCGAACGTGCCGATGACCTCGGCCGGCGGCAGTTCACCGGCGGGCAGCGGCCCCGCCTCGGCGGCGAGCAGCTCGCTGTAGGCGCCCGGCGAGCGCCGTACCGTCTGCGCGGCGTTGTTGATCAGGATGTCGAGCGGTCCCGCGGCGGCGACCGAGTCGGCGAGCGCGACGACCTGGGCGGGGTCGCGCAGGTCGATCCCGACGATCTTCAGCCGGCCGATCCACTCGTCGCTGTCGGGCATGGCCTTGAAGCGGCGGATCGCGTCGTTCGGGAAGCGCGTGGTGATCGTGGTGTGCGCGCCGTCGCGCAGCAGCCGCAGCGCGATGTACATGCCGATCTTGGCGCGTCCGCCGGTGAGCAGCGCGCGCTTGCCGGTGAGGTCGGTGCGGGCGTCACGGCGGGCACGGTTCTCGGCGGCGCACTTCTGGCAGAGCTGGTGGTAGAAGTAGTCGACCTCGGTGTAGCGGACCTTGCAGGTGTAGCAGGAGCGCGGGCGCTGGAGTATCCCCGCGATGGCGCCGGCCTCGGTGACGGACGACGGCAGGACGCCCTCGGTCTCGTCGTCGATGCGCTGGGCGGAGCCGGTGGCGGTGGCCTCGGTGACCGCCTTGTCGTGGGCGGTCTTGGCGGCCCTGCGGTCCTGGCGGCGGCGCTGCTTGACCGAGCGGTAGATCCCCGCGGTGGCGCGGCGTACGCGGATCGCGTCGGGGTGGTCGACGTCGATCTTCTCCAGCTCGTCGAGCACGGCGAGGCAGACGGCCAGCCGCTCGGGGTCGATACCGGGACCGTACGAACCGTCCGGGGCCTGTGCCGTGTCCACGGCGGGTGTCGCCGGGCTGTCGTCTGTCACCGTCATCGCCGTTGCCGTTCCTAGGGTTCTCGCGCGGCGCTCGAACCGCGCACGCTCACGAAGGCGGAATTTTACGGAGCACAGGGCAAAGGCACCAAACCCGCGATGATCACCGGCCCCTCACGGACCTGTACCGGGCCTCTCGCGAACCTGGGCCCGGCCTCCCGCGGACCTGTATCCGGCCCCCCGCGGGCCCGCAGAGGATAACTCCGAAGACGACCCTCCGAATATCGGCCGGACATCCGGCGGATATCCGCCGGGCCCGCGAGATGTGTCTCAGGACACGCAGGCGGCGTTCAGTTCCGCCACCTCCACCGTGAGCGACTTGGCCAGCAGGTCGAGGTCCGGGACGGCCTCCGCGTCGGCGACGAGCCCGTAGTGGACGCGTCCGCGGAACGTCGACACGGCGACCGCGAGGGCCTGGCCGCGGGCCAGCGGGGCGAGCGGGTACACCTCGGTCAGCGGGCAGCCGCCGAGGGTCATGCCGAGGCTGGGCAGGGGCACGCTGGTGACCAGGATGTCGAAGAGGAGCCGGGCCGCCTGGCCGACGACGGGCATGCCGAGCCGGTGGCCGATCGCCGGGACGTGGTCGGCGAGCAGGGCGACGGCGCCCGCGCCCCGGTTGGGGCCCGCGTCCTTGTTGTGGTTCATGGCCGTCCGCACGGTGGCGAGGCGCGCGAGGGGGTCCGGGTCGTCGACGGGAAGCCGTATCAGGTACCCGGAGAGCCGGTTCCCCTGCGGGTGCGCGGTGCGCGGGCGCCTGCGGGAGACGGGGATCAGGGCCCGGGGCGCCACCCCTTCGCTGCCGTCGCCGCGCTCGTCGAGCCAGCGGCGCAGGGCGCCCGCGACGACGGCGATGAGGACGTCGTTGACGGTGCCGCCCACGCTCTTGCGGATCGTGTGGATCTCGTCGAGTTCCAGGGCGACGCCCGCGACCCGGCGGGTGCCGGTGGGCTTCGAGACCAGGGCGGCGGAGGACCGTACGTCCCAGGTGGCGCGGGCGACGGAGGCGCCGATGTCGAGGGCCCGGCCGACGTCGGAGAGCGCGCCGCGGACCAGTCCCGGCAGCTTCGTCACATCGGGGAGGAGAGCGGCGAGGGGGTCGCGCGCCGGTTCCGCGGGGCGTGGCCGGGGCGCCGGCATGTCCATGGGGTCGAGGACGGCCGCCGCGAGCGCCAGCGCCCGCAGCCCGTCGGCCAGCGCGTGGTGGAACTTGAACAGCACGGCGAAGGAGGTGCCGTCCACGCCGGGCACGACGTGGGCCTCCCACGGAGGTCTGCCGCGCTCCAGAGGCCGCTGCATGAGCGCGCCGGCGACGGCGTGGAAGTCGGCGGCGGGGGCGTGCAGACGGACGTGGTCGAGCGGTTCGAAGTCGGTGGCGGCCTCACGGGCGGCGCCGCCGAAGGCGAGCGGCCGGCGCAGGTCGAACCCCGACGCCCGCCGGAGGTCGAGCGGCTGCCAGATGTCGCGGATGCGCATGCGCAGCCCGGGTACGCCGGCCGCGCGGGCGGCGAGCAGATCGGCCGCCTGCCGGCCCGCGGCGGGCGAGTTGGC
The DNA here is from genome assembly GCF_042677425.1 of Streptomyces sp. NPDC127119. Classification (NCBI taxonomy): domain Bacteria; kingdom Bacillati; phylum Actinomycetota; class Actinomycetes; order Kitasatosporales; family Streptomycetaceae; genus Streptomyces; species Streptomyces sp. NPDC127119. Next base: position 44,112 of record NZ_JBHXTO010000011.1, read on the forward strand.
CTCGAAGATCCCCAGCGCCCCGAGGTGCATGGGGTGCTCGCGCGATTCGATGTTCCAGAACGCCAGGTCGAGTGGTGCGAGAAGGTCGGAGTCAGAGGGCCTTACATTCAATGGCTTGGCTCTCGCGTCGACGACGGGTGAGCCAGCAGTCAATCCCGGCTGGACGATTACGGTCAAGTACGATCAAGCTACGCTCAGTTAACAGCAGATTAAGTCCCGCTCCCACCGCTACGGGCGACAAGAGCGGGACCCGTGTGGCCCATGAGGCACCCCCCGAGTGGCCGGTGTCACCCCAGCTTCGGCGGCGCCGCGTCCGCGCCCGTGCCCCAGCGGGAGGGCTCCCGGCCCACCGTGAAGGCCAGCTCCCGGATGCCCCGCAGCTCGCCGGTCGTCAGATACGTACGGGCGTGGGCGGTGCCGTCGGCGCGTACCGACCGGATGTAGCGGCCGGAGTCCGGCGCACGCCCGGAGACCGGCGTGCGTCCGGCGTCCGAGGTGCCCGGAGCCGTCACGGTCAGCGCGCCGAGCGGGTGGTGACGGCGGTCGAGCACGAGGTCGGTCCGCTCGAAGACCGGCGTCGACAGACCCCAGGTGTCGAAGCCGGGCTGCACCGGGAAGAGCCCGATCGACGACAGGACGTGCCAGGCGGACATGGTCCCGAGGTCGTCGTTGCCGGTCATGCCCGTGGGCGCGTCGGTGAAGAGGGTCAGGGCGGCATGCACCACGTCGGTGGTCTTCCACGGCTGACCGGTGGAGAGGTAGGTGTAGGGGGCGATCAGGTCGGGTTCGTTCTGCGGGTTGTAGTGCGCCGCGTCGTAGTAGGCGTACGGCCCGTTGACCCACACCTCGCGTGCGGTGCGCGCGGGGTCCTTGAGGAGTCGCTCGTACGCGAAGAACGTGTCGAGCCGGTCGTTCACCGCGCGCCGGCCGCCGAGCAGGCCGATCAGTCCGGGCAGGTCCTGCGGGACGAGCCACTGGTACTGCCAGGACGTGCCCTCGTGGAATCCCTCGCTCCTGGCCGGATCGGGGTCGCCCGTGAAGGCTCCCGAGGCGTCCCGTGCCCGGAAGAAGCCGGTCGAGGGGTCGAGGATCCGCCGGTAGTTCTGGGCGCGGGCGGCATAGCGCTCGGCGTCCGCCCCGTGTCCGAGGTCGCGGGCCATCTGGGCGAGCATCGCGTCGGACAGGGCGTACTCCAGCGTCGCGGACGCCCCGTGGTCGAAGTCCGAGTGGCCGTTCTTGGTGTGCGGGCGCCCTTTGGCCATGGGCACGTATCCGCCCGCGATGTACTCCTTGTTGGCGTCCCGTCCCGCCGCGGGCGAGTCGGCGGGCGGCACGCCGTCGGCGTTCCTCCTGAGCGCCCGGTAGGCCCGCTCCTCGTGCCCCTTCAGCAGCCCCTGCTGGTAGGCGTTGGTGAGGAACGGGGTGACGGGGTCGCCGGTCATGATGTTCGTCTCGACCGGCCCGTACCCCCACTTGGGCAGCCAGCCGCCCTCCTCCCCCACGGCGAGCACGGACAGGGCCATGTCCCGCGACTCGCGCGGCGCGAGCAGGGCGAGGAGCTGCGCCTGGGTGCGGTACGTGTCCCACAGGGACCAGTTCTGGTAGTAGGTGAAGCCCTTCGCGCGGTGGACCTTCAGGTCCCAGCCCCGGTGGCGGCCGTCGGCGTCACCGCCGAGGTTGGGGGCGAGGAAGGACCGGTAGAGCGAGGAGTAGAAGGTGCGGCGCAGCGTCTCGCTCCCGCCCTTCACCCGTACGTCGTCGAGCCGCTCCTCCCAGGCCCGCCGGGCGTCGTCGTGGACGCGGTCGAAGGAACGGCCGCCCTCGGCGCGGAGGTTGACGGCGGCGCCGCGCGCGTCCACGTACGACACCGCGGTGGTCGCCTCCACCGTGCGGTCCTTCGTGGTGTCGAAGCGGACGTAGGCGCCGCCCCGTCCCGTGCCGCTCGACCGGGTGGAGCCCTCGGTGACGGTGTCGCCCCGCCAGGTGCCGGACGTCGTGAACGGCCGGTCGAAGCGGGTGAGCGTGTGGACCGTGTACGGGCGGGTGGCGGCCTGGCAGAAACCGCTGCCGGTGATCGCGGTGCGGACCGTGCGGTCGTCCAGGATCTCCACGGTGGTGGACACCGTCCTGTGCAGCGCCTGGCCCGCGTTCAGCAGGACGTTCGCCCTGTCGGTGGCCGGGAAGGTGTAGCGCTGCACCCCGGTGCGGCCGGTCGCGGTCAGCTCGGCGTCGATGCGCCCCGTGTCCGCGCCGCTCGCGCTCCTGCCGCTCGCGCTCCTGCCGCTCGCACGCCTGCCGCTCGTACCGCCGCCGCTCGTCTCGCTGCCGGGGACGTTCTCCAGGCCGACCTTGTAGTAGCCGGGGCTCGCCCGCTCGGTGGCGTGGTCGAACCGGGCGGCGTACTTCGCGTGGTCGGTGACGGTGACCTCGCCCGTGGTGGGCAGGGCCGGCAGGTCTCCCCCGAGGCGGCAGCCGACACCGGAGAGGTGCACGAGCGAGAAACCGCGGATACGGGTGTCGGAGTGGTCGTAGCCGGTGTTGTGGCCGGTGTCCGGGGAGAACTGCACCATGCCGAAGGGCACGGCGGCGCCCGGGAAGGTGTTGCCCTCGCTCTCCGTGCCGATGAAGGGGTTGACCAGATCGGTGAGCCGGTCCCCGCCCGGCCCGGCCGCCCCCACCGGGGCGGCGGGAGCCGAGTGGGCGGGAGCCGTGAGGGCGCCGCCCGGCCCCAGCAGAGCGGCGGTCACCACCACGGCTGTACGCAGCACGGCTGTACGCAGGGCGGGGCGTCCGGTCCGTCTCATACGGAGGTCCTCCATCGTGTCGGGCTGGTCACCGCGCGGTCTCGTACGTCATGAGACCGCCCGGTTCGCCCGGCACACCGGACCTCCGTGGGCGGGCCGCGCCGCTGCCACCCCGGCAGCCCAACGCGCGCCCCTGCCCGGATCGCCTTTACGGCCCTACGGCGCTACGGCACTATCTGGCCCTTGCCGAGGGCTATCACGCCGTCCTTGGAGACCGTGTAGAGCTCCCGGTCCCGTTCCGGATTGACGCCGATGGTCGCGCCCGGCGGTACCTGCACGTTCTTGTCGAGGACCGCGCCGCGCACGACCGCGCCCCGCCCGATGTGCACGTTGTCGTGGAGGATCGACCCCTGGACGACGGCTCCGGGGTCGACGAGGACGCCCGGGGAGAGCACCGAGCGCGTGACCTGGCCCCGGATGAGGCAGCCCGCGCTGATGATCGACTCGCTCGCGATGCCGCCCGCGTTGAACCGGGCCGGTGACAGCTGCCCGGAGCTGGTGTAGATCGGCCAGCTGCGGTTGAAGAGGTTGAAGGCGGGCCGCTCGGCGATCAGGTCCATATGGGCGTCGTAGTACGCGTCCAGGGAGCCCACGTCACGCCAGTAGCCCTGGTCGCGGGTGGTCTCGCCGGGCACATGGTTGTCGCTGAAGTCGTAGAGCCCGGCCTCGCCGCGGTCGGTCAGCTGGGGGAGGATCGAACCGCCCATGTCGTGCACGGAGTTCGCGTCCTCGGCGTCCCGCTGCAGCGCCTCTATCAGCGCCTTGGTGGTGAAGATGTAGTTGCCCATGGAGGCGAAGACGCACTCGGGGTCGTCGTGCAGACCGGGCGGGTCCGTGGGCTTCTCCAGGAAACGCTCGACCGTCTGCCCGTCCGTGCCCGGCGTGATCACCCCGAAGGACGACGACTCGGTCCGCGGGACGCGGATGCCGGCCACGGTCACGCCCGCCCCGCTGTCGATGTGCTGGGCGAGCATCTGGCGCGGGTCCATGCGGTAGACGTGGTCGGCGCCGAACACCGCCACGTACTCGGGCTGTTCGTCGTACACGAGGTTCAGGGACTGCAGGATGGCGTCGGCGCTGCCCAGGTACCAGCGCGGGCCGAGGCGTTGCTGGGCCGGGACCGGCGTCACGTAGTTGCCCAGCAGGCTGGACATCCGCCAGGTCGTGGTGACGTGCCGGTCGAGCGAGTGCGACTTGTACTGCGTCAGCACGCAGATGCGCAGGATGTCCGCGTTGACGAGGTTCGACAGCACGAAGTCGACGAGGCGGTACGTGCCTCCGAACGTGACCGCTGGTTTGGCACGGTCCGCGGTGAGGGGCATCAGGCGTTTGCCTTCCCCGCCCGCCAGTACGATCCCGAGCACCGAAGGTCCACCACGACGCATGGCCGCTCCCCTAACCCTCATTGGTCCGGGCCTGCCTGCCGGCAGGCCGGACTACGCCTGTTTGAGGATCTCCTCGTAGAGCCGGACCGTCCGCCGGGCGACGGCGTCCCAGCCGAACTCCCCCACCGCGCGCTGCCGTCCGGCCTCGCCCATCCGCCGGGCGGCCCCGGCATCTCCGAGGACCGAGTCCAGCGCCTGTGCGAGTCCTGTCTCGAAGTCCTCGTCCACGGACACCAGTACCCCGGTTTCGCCGTCCTCAACGACCTCCGGAATGCCGCCGACCCGGGAGGCGACCACCGGGGTTCCGCAGGCCATCGCCTCAAGGTTGACGATGCCGAGCGGCTCGTAGACCGAGGGACAGACGAACACGGCTGCGTGGGTGAGGAGTTGGATGACTTCGGGGCGGGGCAGCATCTGCGGGATCCAGTGCACTCCCTCGCGGACCCGGCTCAGTTCCTCGAAGAGGACACGGAACTCCTGGTCGATCTCGGGAGTGTCCGGCGCGCCCGCGCAGAGCACGACCTGTGCGGCGGGGTCGATGTCGCGCACCGCGCGCAGCAGATGCGGCACACCCTTCTGCCGGGTGATACGGCCCACGAACAGCACGTAGGGCCGCGCGGTGTCGATGCCGAGCCGTTCCAGGACGTCCGTGCCGTGGTCCGGGCGGTAGAGGCTCGTGTCGATGCCGTTGTGCACGATGTGCACCTTCGCCGGGTCCAGGGACGGATAGCAGCCCAGGATGTCCTCGCGCATGGCCCCGGAGACGGCGACCACGCCGTCGGCCGACTCGATCGCGGTGCGCTCGGCCCAGCTGGAGAGCGCGTAACCGCCGCCCAGCTGCTCGGCCTTCCAGGGGCGCAGCGGCTCCAGCGAGTGGGCGGTCATGATGTGCGGGATGCCGTACTGCAGCTTGGCGAGGTGGCCGGCGAGGTTGGCGTACCAGGTGTGCGAATGCACGAGGTCGCGGTCCTCCAGCGCGGCCGCCATGGAGAGGTCCACGGAGAAGGTGCGCAACGCGTCGTTGGCGCCGTCGAGCACGGGCCAGGACCGGTGCCGGACCACTCCGCCGCCGGCGCCCTCTCCCCAGCAGTGCACGCCCAGGTCCGTGAGGGGCCTCAGCTCCCGGGCGAGGAACTCGACATGGACTCCCGCCCCGCCGTACACATCCGGCGGATATTCGCGGGTCAGCAGTCCCACTCGCACCCGGAACCTCCTGTCTCTGCGGCTGGTTCCCACATGGTCACCCAGATGGGTCGGTCAGGGAAGAGCGCGGTGCCTGCGTGAAGCAGCAGTCACCGCACACCCCGCCGCCGGGTACCCGGTAATAGAGGCAGCAACTGCGCCGCCGGAAGGCAGTTCCGTCCCAGTTCCCGGTGTCCCTCAGGTCGGGGTGGTCGAGGAGTTCGGCGGTGAGCGCGCGCACGTGATCGCGTACGTCGGTACGGCCGTGGGCGGCGGCCCGGCCGTCGAGCAGGCGGGCGGTGCTCGCGAGGGCGGAGGCCGCGTTGCCCCACAGCAGCCCCGCGGCCACCGGGTGCCGGGCCCGCAGCGCCGCCGAGAGGGGTGCCAGGTGGCCGTGGTGCACGAGCCGCCGGATCGTCGCGGCGTCGCCGGGCAGCGCGCGCACCTCCGACAGCCACAGATCGTCGGGGGCGCTGCCGTCGGCGTCCCAGTGCAGCAGGCGGGGGTCGAGGTCCGGCACCCGGCCGTAGAGCACGGCCGACCCCAGGGCCACGGACCACAGCCGGGCGGCGAACCCCTGCTGCGCCACGGACACCCCGACGCGCGTCTCCGGAGCGGCCAGCAGCCGGACGACCTTGCGGACACGGAAGGTGAGCGGATCGATCTCCTCGTGACCCGACGTGATCCGATCCGACGCGGCGCGATCCGGCGCGGCACGATCCGGCACGGCGGTGACGCCCGGTGTCGCGTAGACCTCGGCGAGTGTCGGCAGCGGGGGTCGTCCCGTGCGCGGGCGGGGCCGTCCTGTGCGCAGGGCGAAGAAACCTTCGAGAGCGGCCAGCCGCTTGAGGTCCGGATCGAGATTCACGAAGAACAAGTACACCAAGGGGGCATAACGGCGCCGGAGGGCGGGTTGTACTTCGTGTCACCCGACCTGGGGAGGACTCGGCCCAAGACGTACTCCATCGGCAGTAGGACCCAATGACTGCTCAGGTACGACGACACGGGACCTTTCACAAGGGATCGTCATAACCATGGAAGCCGACCGTTCGCCGCACCGGACTCTGCACCCTCCGGAGCGCGTCCGCCACACGCAGAGGAGAGACACATGAGCGCACTAGTGCTTTCTGTCGTTCTCTCCCTCGTCTCCGCCGTCGCCTACGCGGGCGGGGCCATCGTGCAGGAACGCGTCGCGGCGAACACGCCCGACCGTACGTACGCACCCATGCGCCAGCTCGCCTGGTGGGCCGCGGTCGGCCTCAACGCGCTCGGCGGACTGCTGCACGTCGTGGCGCTGGCCTACGGGCCGCTCAGCCTGGTCCAGCCGCTGGGCGCGCTGACCATCGTGTTCGCGCTGCCCATGGCCGCCGTCTTCGTCCGCCGCAGGGCCGGGGCCGCCGCCTGGCGGGGCGCGATCATGGCGACGGTCGGTCTGGCCGGAATCCTGGCCCTGGTCGGCACCGCGGACTCTCAGTCCCTGAACAGCACCCAGCGCGTCGTGGTGGCCCTGGTCACCGGCGGTGCGGTGGTGGCGCTGATGACGGCGGCGCGCGCCGCGCACCGGCACCCGGCCGTGCGCAGTGTGCTGCTGGCGATCGCGGCCGGTGTCGCCTTCGGTATGTCGTCGGTGTTCACGAAGACCGTCGCGGTGGACTGGACCGGTGGCGTCGCGGTCGCCGACCTGCCGAGCCTCGCCGTGATCGGCGTTCTGGCGACCGCCGGAATGCTGCTGTCGCAGGCCTCCTACCGGGGCGCCGGACTCGCGGCCCCGCTGGCCACGCTGACCGTCGTGAACCCGATCGTGGCCGCCGCGGTGGGTCTCACGATGTTCGGCGAGACGTTCCGCTACGGCGAGACGGGCACCATGCTCGCCCTCGGCTGCGGGGTCGTCGCCGCGGGCGGTCTGATCCTGCTCACCACGGAGCGGATCAGCGGCTCGGAGCGTCCGCAGCCGGTCGCGCCCGCCACGACTCCGTCGGCTACCGGAGTGGCGTCCGTGGCCGCGGAGTCCCAGGAAACGGCCCAGGGCGTGCCCCAGGACCCGTCCCGGGCCGCGGCTCCGGAGGCCGTGCCGAGCCCCATCGAGCAGGCCACCGCGCTTTTTCCTCCCGCGCGGCCCGCGGTCTCCGCCTCAGCCTCCGGTTCCGGTTCCGGCTCCGCCGAGCGGCGGATCTCCTCTGGCGTGCGGGACAAGGCGTATACGCCGACGGGTGCACGAGAAGAATCGTTCACGGTGCCTGCGGTGCGGAGCGAGCCTGTCGCACCGGCCGCGCGCACGGGCCATGGCGGCGTACGTGACCTCTCGCGCCCGTCCGGGGCCGGAGTGCCCGGCGGCCGGGAGGGGTCGCCGGTGGCGGCCGGGGGAATGCTCGCCGCCGCACGCGAGGCGGCCCTGGTGCCGCCGCCCGGGTCCAACGGGCCCCCGCCGCCCGGCGACGTGCCGGACGGCCCGGGCGGGCCGGCGTGGCCGGAAGGCCTCTACTACGGCCTTCCGTGCCTGCCCCTGCTGCCCGCCCCGATGGTGCTGCGCTCCTGCGTCAGATCCTGACGCCACCGGCGCGCAGGTACGCGACCGGATCGACGTCGCTGCCGAAACCGGGCCCCGTCCGCACCTCGAAGTGCAGATGCGGGCCCGAGCTGTTGCCCGTGGACCCGGACCGGCCGATGCGCTGGCCGGCCCCCACGCTCTGCCCGGCCTTCACGGAGATCGCGGACAGATGGGCGTACTGGGTGTAGCGGCCGTCGCCGTGCCGGATCACCACCTGGTAGCCGAAGGATCCGCCCCAGCCCGCGGTCACGACGCTGCCCGCCCCGACCGACTTGACGGACGTACCCGTCGCCACCGGGAAGTCGACGCCCGTGTGGTAGCCCTTCGACCAGGAGGAACCCGCGGCGTGGTACGGAGTGCCGGTGCCGGCGCTCACCGGGGCGACGAGGGTGTGGGTGGCCGAGTGGGTCTTCTTCTCCGACTTCTCCTCGGCCTTCTCCACCTTCTCCCTCTTGACCCCCTTGTCCTTCTTCTCCTTCTTGTCCTTCGTCTGGGCCTTGCCGGACGACGACGTGGAGGTGCCGTTCGAACCGGGCGCCTTGCCGTGCAGGCTCAGCCGCTGGCCGGGAACGATCAGATCGGGGTCGGCGCCGACGGTCCTGCGGTTGGCTTCGTACAACTGCCGCCAGCCGCCGGGTATCTTCCGGGTGCCCGCGATCTCGGAGAGGGTGTCGCCGTGCACGACCGTGTACATCTCGGCGGTCCCGGCCCGGGACTGGGGCGTGGTCTGCGGCTGTACGTCGACCTTGCGCTTGGTGGTCTGCGTGGAGGTGCCCGCGGTGCTGATGTCGGGACTGTCACCACCGCGCGTGAGCCCCGCCCGCTGCGAGCAGGTGGGCCAGGCGCCCGGCCCCTGACCGTCCAGGACCTTCTCGGCGACGGCTATCTGCTGGTCCTTGGTGGCGAGGTCGGCGCGGGCCGCGTAGGCCCGGCCGCCGTAGGCCTCCCAGGTGGACTGGGTGAACTGGAGCCCGCCGTAGTAGCCGTTGCCCGTGTTGATGTTCCAGTTGCTGGTGGACTCGCAGGCGGCGACCTTGTTCCAGGTGTCCACATCGGCCGCGTTCGCGACGCCGGTCCCGATGAGCGGTATCGCCATTCCGGCACCGCCCACCGTGACAGTGAGTGACGCGCGGTTGATCCTGTTGGGCTGATACCGGCGGTGCCGGCCGCGTACGGCCATGAAGGTGCCCCCTAAACAAGCGTCAGGAGCGGCAAAAGTAAACGCTGCTAACAGGCCATGACAAGAGGGCAATCAGCCTCCCTATCCCGCCAAGTGACCAGGAATGCCCCTTCGTTCGCGACGGCCGGTGCCCATACCGGTGGCAGACACGAGGGTGAAGTTCGCCGGGAGGCTGAGGCGAGGACGCCTCTTCTGCGTACACAACGTCGGCAAGGCAGGATGTGCGGTCGGAGAACCGGCAAGTCAGGATGGTCAGTGGGGCAATACTGGCGGGCAGGACCGGCACCACTGATTCAGGATCTTAGGAGCCAAACCGTATGAGCAACTCAGCGCAGATCGGCGTCACGGGACTCGCGGTGATGGGGCGCAATCTCGCCCGTAACTTCGCGCGGAACGGATACGCCGTCGCCCTGCACAACCGGACGGCGGCGCGCACGCACGCGCTGGTGGAGGAGTTCGGCAGTGAGGGCGACTTCATCGCGACGGAGACCGCCAAGGAGTTCGTGGCGGCCCTTGAGCGGCCCCGCCGCCTGGTGATCATGGTGAAGGCCGGTGAGCCGACCGACGCGGTGATCCAGGAGTTCGCCCCGCTCCTGGAGCCCGGCGACATGATCATCGATGGCGGCAACGCGCACTTCGCGGACACCCGGCGCCGGGAGCGCGAGCTGCGCGAGCAGGGCATCCACTTCGTCGGCGCGGGCATCTCCGGCGGCGAGGAGGGCGCGCTCAACGGCCCCAGCATCATGCCGGGCGGCCCGGTCGAGTCGTACGAGTCGCTGGGCCCGATGCTGGAGAAGATCTCCGCGAAGGCCGAGGACGGCTCTCCGTGTGTCACGCACGTCGGCCCCGACGGCGCCGGGCACTTCGTGAAGATGGTGCACAACGGCATCGAGTACGCCGACATGCAGCTGATCGGCGAGGCGTACCAGTTGCTGCGTGACGTGGCGGGCTACTCCCCCGCGCAGATCGCCGACATCTTCCGCACCTGGAACACCGGGCGGCTCGACTCGTACCTGATCGAGATCACCGCCGAGGTCCTGTCGCACGTGGACGCGGCGACGGGCAAGCCGTTCGTGGACGTGGTCCAGGACCAGGCCGAGCAGAAGGGCACGGGCCGCTGGACCGTGCAGATCGCCCTCGACCTGGGCGTTCCCGTGTCGGGTATCGCCGAGGCGGTCTTCGCCCGGTCGCTGTCGGGCCACAGCGCGCTGCGCGAAGCCTCCCGCGGGCTCGCCGGTCCCTCGGCGACGGCGCTGAGCGAGTCCGAGGCGTCGGCCTTCGCGGACCAGGTGGAGCAGGCGCTGTACGCGTCGAAGATCGTGTCCTACACGCAGGGCTTCCACGAGGTCTCGGCCGGCAGCGCCGAGTACGACTGGAACATCGACCTGGGCGCGGTCGCCTCGATCTGGCGCGGGGGCTGCATCATCCGGGCGGCGTTCCTGGACCGGATCCGGGCCGCGTACGACGCGCGCGCGGATCTGCCGAGCCTGCTCTCCGACGACACGTTCGCGCAGGAGATCGCCGCGGCGCAGGACGACTGGCGCGCGGTGCTCGTCTCCGCCGTCCAGCAGGGGGTGCCCACGCCCGGGTTCGCGGCGGCGCTCGCGTACTACGACGCGCTGCGCGCGGAGCGGCTGCCCGCCGCGCTCACGCAGGGGCAGCGGGACTTCTTCGGGGCGCACACGTATCGGCGGACCGACCGGGAGGGGTCGTTCCACACGCTGTGGGGCGGGGACCGGTCCGAGGTCTCCGGCTGACGGCTGAGGAACTGAGGGTTCGTTGCGGGGCGCGGGTCGGTGAGGGCTGGCCGCGCCCCGCGGCGGAGCCGCACGATGTCACGACCCCGCGCCCCTAAGAACAAACAGGTGGCCCGGCGTGGACTCGTCCACGCCGGGCCACCTGTTTCAGGGCGCTGTCAGCCCAATGGGTCCGGCTGGGGCTCCGGGGCCGGTGTCGGGTCCGGGCCGGGCGCGGGGCGCGGCGGCGGTCCCGGGACCGGGCGGGGCTTCGGGGTCGGCACCGGGTCCGGGAAGGGCTGCGGCCGGTCCGGGCCGGGCGTGGGATCCGGATGTACGGGATCGGGGAACGGTTGCGTCATCATGTCCTCCAGCCAGAGGGAACGTCGGCTCTGGACTTCTCCCCCGCGTACCCGACTCCCGCGCACCCACTCACTCCGTAGCGAACGGAACGGGGCCCATGTGGCCCCTTGAGCGGGGCCGGGCCCCCGTAAGGGGCGCGGGGAACTGCGCGACGAGCCCCCACCGCCCCGCACTGTGAAACCCGACCCCGGCGACCCGGCCCCGGCAAGGGGTTCGCTCAGAACAGACCGGGGTGCGCCTCGAGCCACCCCTTCGCCGCACTCAGCAACGCGGGGTCCGCCACCGGCGCCACGTCCGGGTGCCGCTCGGCCCACTTCACGACGTACGGGCAGAGCGGCGCGACCGGCACGCCCTCGCGCTCGGAGATCGCGTACAGCTCACGGGCGAGGGAGCCTGCGATGCCCTTGCCCTCGTGGGCGGGCTCCACGGTGGTGTGCACCGGGACGAGGGCGCGGCCGGGGCTTTCGAGGACGAAGTACGCGATGCGGCCCGCCACTTCGTCACCGGAGTACGCCTCCAGGCGACCGTGGTCCCGGTCGTCACGGATGGTGATGTCGCTCATGGATTCTCCTCGTGGGTACGGGTTGCGATGCCGGTACGAGTGCGGGTGTGGATGCGCGTGCGCGTGTGGATGCAGGTCAGGCCGCCGGGACGGCCTGCGGGCTCCGCCGCTGGTCCGAGCCCGGTACCGGCTCGGAGGGGTCCGATCCGAGCGTCACGATCCGGTTGTCGCCGTCCACGTGCACGACCCGCGGCTTCAGCGCACGGGCCTCGGCGTCGGTGACCTGCGCGTAACTGATGAGGATCACCAGATCGCCGGGGTGCACGAGGTGGGCCGCGGCGCCGTTGATGCCGATGACCCCCGATCCGCGCTCGCCCTCGATGACGTACGTCTCCAGACGGGCGCCGTTGGTGATGTCGACGATGTGGACCAGTTCGCCGGGCAGCAGGTCGGCGGCGTCGAGGAGATCGGCGTCGACGGTCACGGAGCCGACGTAGTGCAGGTCGGCCTGGGTGACGGTGGCACGGTGGATCTTGGACTTGAACAGAGTACGCAGCATTTCGGACTCCCAGAAGACAGCTCCCCGCTAGCTTTCTGCAGGTCAGGGGCGTACGTCACTGTACAGCGGCGGGTCTTCGGCTCAAAGGCCCAGATCAGCGAGAGGGCGGGTTGCGGCGCGGTGTGAGGACGGCGTTCGGCAGGGCCGGTGCGGGCAGGGGGCCGCCGGGAAAGTCCTCGATGACGCCGAAGCGGTCGGAGGACGCTTCCCAGTCCTCGCGGGCTTTCACCACGTCCTCGTGACTGCGGCCGACGAAGTTCCACCACATGACGATCTCCTCTCCGAAGGGAGGTCCACCGATGAGGACGGCCCGCGCCGGGGCGTCGGTCTCGTTCACCATCGTCAGGGTGTCTGCGCCGGGAGGCACGTAGCCGAGTTCGGCGGGGCGCAGCACGGTGTCGATCAGGCGGATGTCCCCGCTGTCCACGAGGAGGCCGTGCTCGAAGGCCGCGTCCACGGCGAGGGTGAGCGTCGCGCCGGGTTCGACGACGATCTCGGCGCCGAGCAGCGGCGTGAAGGTCCGGGCCGGGGAGGTCCGGCCGGCGAGCGAACCGAGGAAGACCCTGATCACGGCCCCGTCGACCTGCACGGGTCCGGGCACGTGGTGCTGGAAGTCCCGGGCGGCGCGGCGGTGTTCCTCGGGCAGCGCGACCCACAGCTGGACGCCGTGGAGGACGGTGGTGTCCGGGGTGGAGACCTCCGAGTGGGCGATGCCGTGTCCGCCGGTCATCAGGTTCATCTCACCGGGCCGGATCAGGGCGTGGGTGCCGAGGGTGTCGCGGTGTTCGATCTCGCCGCTGAACAGCCAGCTCACCGTCTGCAGTCCGGTGTGGGGATGCGGGGGCATGTTCATACCCCCCGAGACCGCGACCTCGTGCGGGCCGTAGTGATCGGCGAAGCACCAGGCACCGATGAGTGTGCGCGCCCGCTGGGGCAGGGTGCGCCGCACGCGCATCGCACGCGGACCCCCGAGCGGGACGTCACGCGCCGACAGGACATCGACCCCGCGGGCCCCTGTCGGCCGGTCGCCCTCGACGACCGCACCGCCGTGCAGAGCCGCGCCGTCGGTTTCCGCGTTGCTCATCGAGAGCACCTCCCACAGGATTTGGTTGTTACATCAACTAGGATGGCACAGGGCGGGACGACCGCCCAAGCACCGCACCACACAGGCCACTTCGAGCGTGGCCGGAAGGAAGCCCCGACGTGAGCGACCGCACCCAGGACTCCGAGCCCCGCCGGATCTTCATCGACAAACAGAGCCCCAAGGCCTTCCATGCCCTGGTGCAGGTCGCGGAGACGGTCCGGGCGACCGCCGCCGAGGCCGGGCTCGACCGGACCACCGTGGAACTGATCAACCTTCGCGTGTCCCAGCTCAACGGCTGCGCCTACTGCCTGGACAGGCACACCAGGGCGGCCCTGCGTGCCGGTGAATCAGCGCAGAGACTCGGAGTCCTGAGCGCCTGGCGGGACACCGGCCTGTTCTCTCCCCTGGAGCGCGCCGCCCTGGCGTTGGCCGAGGCCACGACGGATCCGACGGACGCCACGGCCCAGACCTCCGCCTACGAGGCCGCCCGACAGGTTCTCTCCGAGGACCAGATCTCGGCCGCGATCTGGGTGGCGGTCACCATCAACGCGTTCAACCGCGTGTCGATCCTGAGCAAGCACCCCGTGCCGCCCGTCCACGACAAGCCTCACGACAGGCTTCCCAGCGCGTAGAGGCGGCAGGCCCGCCCCCTCGCCGTGGGCGGACACCCTCGACCCATGGCCGGTCTCAGGCTCGGGGACTCGGGGACTCGGGGGCTCAGGCAGCTCCTCGACCGGCATGGCATCGAGGAGCGCGGCCTCGTCACCGGCCGCAGGGTCCCGCGTGGTCGCAGTAGGGCTGGAGGCGGGCCTGTCCGCAGCCGCACAGGATGACCCTGGTCTCGGCGCGTGCGCCCTGCGGCGTGTCCACGCTCAGCTCCCCGCGCACGGTCAGCTGCCCGGTGGCACTGCGGGTGATCGTGGTGGGCCGGTCGGGGGTTTCCGTTCCGCCGTCCACGAGTTCGTACCGGAGCGCGCCCGACGGGCAGCGCCGCACGACGTCCGCCACGCGCTCGGCCGCGGAGGCGTCCGGCCGGATCCACGGCCGCTTCGTCGTGTCGAACACCTCGGGCAGGCCGTGGACGCATTCCGCCGCATGGAGGCAGCGCCCGGCCTCGAAGGTCACCGTGATCGACTCCGCCCGGTACGTCTTCCGCTCGGGTTCGCCGCCCATACCCGCCTCCCCTGCCGCCGCGCCCGCCTTTTCAGTCACTGACCCTGCTGCGGGACTGGTACAGCAGGTCCTGGTACTCGGGGTGCCGGTTGATCCAGCCCGCGAAGAAGGGACAGGTGGCCAGCACCCGCAGATTCGCGGCGCGCGCCTCGTCGAGGGCCGTGCGGGCCAGCGCGGAGCCGACTCCCGCACCCTCGTACGCCGCCTCGACCTCGGTGTGCACGAACGCGACCAGCTCCGTCGTACGGATGTACTGCGCGATGCCCGCCACCTTGGACTCGCCGTCGACGCGGGCCTCGTAGCGCTTCGCCTCGGGTGCGTCGATCACTTCGACCGTCATGTGTCCTCCTCGTGGGGCCCGATCTCGCTCGACTCGGACGCTGCGAAATCCCGTCGGCCGGGGCATCAACCTAGCTCCCTCAGGTTGATGTATCAACTTAACCACGGCGGCCTCGCCGCGTGACGGCACCGCCACCACGACTGGATGAGGTGTCAACGATCTCGCTAGACTCCGGCCATGGACGCACCGCCGCGCTGGCTCGACCCGGAAGAGAAGGACGCCTGGGACAGCTTCATCCGCATGCACGAGAAACTCATCGGACGGCTGGCCCGCCGCATCCAGGCCGACTCCGGGATGTCCGCCTCGGACTACGTCGTCCTCGTCAGCCTCACCGAGAGGGGCGGCGGGCGGATGCGCTTCCTGGATCTGGCGAAGCTCGTGGAGTGGGAGAAGAGCCGCATGTCCCACCAGGTCACGCGGATGGCGAAACGCGGGCTCGTGTCCAGGGAGGAATGCCCCGACGACGGGCGCGGCGCGTTCATCGTCGCCACCCCGGCCGGCTACCAGGCGATCGAAGAGGCCGCGCCGCAGCACGTCGAGCACGTCCGCCGCCTGTTCATCGACGCCCTGACCCCGAACCAGCTCAGCACCCTCGGCCGGCTCAGCGAGCGCGTCCTGGACCACATGGAGCGGCAGCCGGACTGACCGGGCGGCAGTTCACTCACGTGCAGTCGTACTCGCCGCATCACCATGTGGTTGACACGACAACCAATCGAATGTCATGTTGACGCATCAACCGGATCGGCGGAGGTGGCGCGGGTGACCGCCGCACCTCGACACGACGAAAGCGTTGGACGAGTGAACACGACGGATGTCTCGCAGATCGAGTTCGGGATCGACAGCTTCGGGGACCGGCCCCGCAACGACCGGGGCATGATCCTCTCGCCCGCGCAGGCGATCCGCGCCGCGGTGACGGAGGCGGTTCTGGCCGACCAGGTCGGCATCGACGTCGTGGCGTTGGGCGAGCACCACCGACCCGAGTACGCGATCTCCAGCCCCGAGACGGTACTGGCGGGCATCGCGACGGCCACGAAGCGCATCCGGCTCGCCTCGGGCGTGACCGTACTGTCCTCGGACGATCCGGTGCGGGTGTTCCAGCGATTCGCCACGGTCGACGCGCTCTCCAACGGCCGTGCCGAGGTGATTCTCGGACGCGGTTCCTTCACCGAGTCGTTCCCCCTGTTCGGGTACGACCTGAAGGACTACGAGGTGCTGTTCGAGGAGAAGATCGAGCTGTTCCACCGGCTCCTGGACGAGAAGCCGGTCACCTGGGAAGGCACCACGCGCGCCGCCCTGCACGACGCGGACGTGCACCCGAAGACCGATTCGGGACGCATCAAGACCTGGGTGGGAGTGGGCGGGACACCGCAGTCCGTGCTCCGCACCGCCCAGTACGGCTTCGGGCTCATGCTCGCCATCATCGGCGGCGCGCCCGACCGGTTCGCGCCCTACGTGGATCTCTACCGCAGTGCCAGTGCCGAGTTCGGCACGACCCCGCAGCCGGTCGGAATGCACTCGCCGGGCTTCGTCGCGGCCACCGACGAAGAAGCCAAGGAGCTTTTCCACCCCGGGTTCAAGGAGATCCGCGACCGGATCGGCGCGCAGCGCGGCTGGCCGCCGCTCCGCCGGGAGGAGTTCGACACCGAGGTGGACCGCGGTTCGCTGTACGTCGGCTCGGTCGAGACGGTGGCGAACAAGATCGCCCATGCGGTACGGGTCCTGAACGCGGGCCGATTCGACATGATCTACTCCGCCGCCGGCACCGTTTCGGCCTCCGCACGTCTCCGGTCGGTCGAGTTGTACGGCACCCAGGTCATCCCCAGGGTGCGCGAGCTGCTGGCCGAGCAGCCCGCGGGCACGGCGGGCACTGGGGGGACGGCAGGGGCGGCTGGCGCGGCGGGGGCGGCGGGGGCGACACGATGACCGACCCCGTGACCACCATCGGGATTCTGGGAGCCGGGAAGCTCGGCACCGTTCTGGCGCGATTGGCGGTCGCCTCCAGCCATCGCGTCCTGATCTCCGGGTCCGGTGACCCGTCCAGGATCGCGCTCACCACCAAGATCCTCACCCCGGGAGCGACCGCCGTGTGGCCGGCCCAGGCCGCGGGTGCCGCCGACGTGGTGGTCCTGGCTCTCCCGCTCGGCACATACCTCGACCTGCCGGTTCCGCAGCTGGAAGGAAAGCTCGTCGTCGACGCGATGAACCACTGGTGGGAGGTCGATGGCCCGCGTGCCACGATCCTCCCGGCCGACACCTCGTCGAGCGAGGCCGTTCAGCGGTTCCTGCCGGGCTCGCGTGTCGTGAAGGCCCTCAACCACATGGGCTACCACGACCTCGAAGACGGGGCTCGTCCAGCCTCAGTCACCGGACGCAAGGCCATCGCGCTCGCCGGCGACTCGTCCGAGGACCTCGCCGTCGTGTCCGCGTTGATCGACACCCTCGGGTTCGACCCACTCGCCATCGGCGACCTCGCAGCGGGTGTCCGGCTCGAACCCGGGACCCCCGCCTTCGGAGCCAATGTCGACGCCGAGCGGCTTCGCGCGCTCACCGCCGCTCCCGCTCCCGCTCCCGCTCCCGCTCCCGCTCCGACGAGGCTGGCCGGATGACTCAGGAATTAGCCGGCAGCTTCGGTACGTCCATGACGGTCGAGCTCGATCCCGCCGACCCGATCAGCTCCTACAGCGTAAGACGTGCCGACCGGACACCCCTCGGCACGGCCGACTTCGTCGTCGTTCCCGGCGCACTTCCCGGCGTAATTCCGGACGCACTTCCCGGTGTGCGCGAAGAGCGAATCTTTTTCCATACCGAGGTGTGCCAGGACTTCGGTGGCCGTGAACTGGTGGAGCTTCTGGTGAGCACGGCACTCACCGACAGCATGCGCGACAACGCCACGGTCGTGCCCCTGTGTCCGATGTTCGCCCGCCATCTGCGGGTGCACGGCGACACGTTCATCGCGAGGGGTGGCGTGTTCCGTCGCCCGGTCGCCGACGACATAGGAGTCGTCACGCGCGCCACGCTCGGCGAAGTGTGAGGCGTTCGGAGCAGGTTGCCCCTCGGTTGACCCTCGACCTTGTCGAGGGCTCAGGGTTCCGGGTGTGGAGAACGAGATGCGCAGTATCGGGGAGATGGCCCGGGACGGTGGGCTGAGCGTGAGTGCGCTGCGGTTCTACGACCGTGCCGGGGTGCTGGTTCCGGCCTGGGTGGACCCTGTCAGCGGCTATCGCTGGTACGAGACCGAGCAGTTGGAGGAGGCCAGGCTGTTGGCCCGGTTGCGCCGGGCGGGCATGCCGTTGGCGGACATCCGGCTCGTGCTGGCCGGGTGGGCGGGCGCGGACACCGAGCTGGTGCGCGGGCTCCTCGACGCTCACCTGCGCCGCCTCGAACTGGGGCTGTCCGATGCCCGCAGTGAGTTCTCCACGCTCCGAGCTCTACTCGACCGCAGGGAGAACCCCATGACTTCGCTCCGCACCACCGCCGCGGCCACTACCGCTGCCGCCGCCACCCGGGTGTCCACGTCGCCGCTGGAGCTGGCCGCCGCGCTGGACACGGTCCGTTTCGCGGCCGGCTCCGACCCGGAGCTGCCGATGCTCGCCGGCATCCTTTTCGACGTCGAAGGTGACGAACTCCGTCTGGTGGCCACCGACCGCTACCGGATGGCCGTCGCGCGAGCACACGCCACCGGGCACGACGGGGCCCGGACCCAGGTGCTCGTGCCTCTTCCGCTCGCCGACGCGATGCGGGCGCTGCTGACCGGCGGCGAGCCCGTCGACCTCGTGGTGGACGGTGACCGCGTCACGTTGGAGGCCGGGGAACGGCAGACGGCCGGGCAGGTCATCGGCCATGAGTTCCCGGACTACCGCCGCCTCGTCCATCTCCCCGCCGGCCGCCGGGTCCGCGTCGATACGGCGGTCTTCCGCACGGCGCTGGAGAACGGTCCTGTCCGCACGGGCGAGGCCGGGGAGCCGGACGGCGCGCCCCGCGACCTCAGCGTGCTCAGGGTGGCGGAGGACGGGACCGTGGTCGTGTGCGACGACGGTGGCGACGGTGACGACGAGCGGGACAACGTCGGTGTCGATCGCGAGTACCTGCTGCACGCGCTCACCGCCGGGGCCCGGGACGAACTGGTATTGGAACTCGGTGCGCCCACGGCACCGCTCGTGATCCGCAGGCCCGACGACGAGGACGCCTTCTCGCTCCTGATGCCGGTCCGCCTGGAGAACTAGGCCCCGTGTCCGCCGACCTGCTGAGCAGATCGGCGGACACGGCCGTGGTCGGGTTCGGCTTCGACTCAGCCGGTGTGCGGGCAGTTGCCGCGGTACTCCTCGATGGTCGTACTCGCCACGGGCAGCGGGCACAGGAACTGTTCGTAGCGGGTGTCGTTGTCGATGAACCGCTTCAGCCAGGAAATGCTGTACTTCGCGACCGTGGTGTTGGACGAAGTCGGGGCGGAGTGCGTGGCGCCGTTCAGCTCCAGGTACGCGCGGTTCAGCGCTGACGGCAGGCTGGTGTAGAAGGGCTCGGCGTGCGACGACACCGGGGCGACCGTGTCACCGTCCGCTCCGACGATCAGGGTGGGCGTCTGGACCTCGGGCCAGGTCTTGTCCGTGTTCCACGGTGTGAGCGGGACCGAGGCCTGCAACGACGGCCGGTCCTTGGACGCTTCGAGCGAGCCGCCGCCGCCCATGGAATGCCCCATGACGCCGAGCCGGGTGCTGTCGATCCGGGTACGGACGCTGCTGCTCTGCGTCAAGTAGTCGAGTGCTGCGAGCAGTTGGTCACCGCGGGCGGCCGGCTGGTCGAGGGTGCTGAGGGTGTCGATGGTGATCACGACGAAGCCCTGGGAGGCCAGCCTGGGACCCAGCCACGACACCGACGACTGGGAGGCGGTGAACCCGGGCGAGATGGCCACCGCGCCGAACGTGCCGTCGCTGGTGCTGGTCGGGTAGTAGACGGTCCCGCCGCCGAAACCGCTGGTCCGGGACACGGTCGTCTGCGAGACGGCGTACGAGCCCCGGGCGGCCTCGATGCTGGCGTTGGTCGGCGCCGGGCCGCGCTCGTAGGGGTTGTCCGCGGCGTCGGCGACACCGGTGAGGGAGGTGGTCAGACCGGCGAGCAGTGCGGCCGTGGCCGACAGCGCGGCGAGTCGGCCGCGCAGTCGGCGGCGGGGCGCGCGCTCCGCCCGCGCGGAGTGAGTGGTGGTGGATCTGGGTGTGGGGGATGCTTGCACGATCGGTCCTTTCACCAGGTTCCGTGGGTGACACGGGAGCGGTGACTCCGGTGGTGCGTGCCCTGCTCATGGCTGGTCGGGCGTACCCGTGGCTGGTCGAGCCCCGGCTTGCCCGGCCGTGTCCGACGCGAGTCGGAGGACGCGGTGTCACGTCACGGAAGCAACGAGGTTGTCTCGGATGGCGCGTTGGGGCGGTGCACGGTCCTGCGTGCGAAATGAATCCGAAGGACGACCTGCGACCGGGCCGTGGGGGCCCGTGCCGCCTGAAGCAGCATCACCATAGGGCCGCTCCGGCTCCACGCCATCGGTGATATCGCCGGTGTCATCGACGGCTCCGGCGTACTACGGCGTATTACGGGCGCTCGCTCAACCGCGCGACGGGGCGGACGGCACCTCGCACCGCACGAGCGCCCTCGCGAACGGTTCGCCACTGCGCCGCGCGTACACCATCCGCTCACGGACCTCGCTCAGGGTCCGGGGCCGGTAACCGGGCCCACCGCAGCAGCTCTTGTGAAAACGGACACCGGCGTGCAGCAACACGGCCAGCGTCCGCCAGGCCGCGACGTCCCGACGCCGCGGCACGGCAAAGGCGGACCCCACGTGAATCAGCGACTGCGCACAGCGGGGGCAGACCCGCTCCCGTTCCCTGTCGTAGGGCTGCTTGTACGAGGCCCTGCAGGGCAGGCAGACGTACGAGGTCTTCGCGTGGGACATGAGGTCAGGGTATGCATCGCCAGGCCGGGAATCGAAGGAATGACGACCTGAAGCCGATTGAACACCGGAGCACCTAGCCCTTTCGCGTATCGCTGCCACGGCCGGTGCGGACCTCCGCCCACACCGTTTTCGTGTATGTGTCGTGGACCGTGTGGCCCCAGCGGGCCGCGTAGGTCTGGACGAGGAGCAGGCCGCGGCCCGAGGTCTCGTCCTCGGGCTGTGGTGTCGTGGCCGCGGGTACGCGTTCGGGGCGGGTGTCCGTCACCTCGATGCGGAAGTGGGCGGGCAGCAGGTGCAGTGCCAGGCGGAAGTCCCGGCCGGGGAGGCTGCCGTGGCGCACCGCGTTCGACGCCAGCTCGGCCGTGACGAGGGCGACGGCCCTGGCCGGGTCGGAGTCGTACGCGAGGCCCGTCCACTCGGTGAACTGCTGGACGGTGAGTTGCCGGGCGAGGCGGGCGCCGCGTCTCGTGCCGCTGAGGCACAGGGCCAGTCGGCGGGCGGGCGTGTGCGGTGGCTTCGCCCCGTCGGTGAGCTGATCTTGGGTCACGGTTCCAGCGTGGGGCGGCGAACGGCCCCCTGAACAGGGATGACGGCCGTACTTCGTCCCTCTCGTACGGCACGCCCTTTGTTTGTACGGGAGTTGTACGGGCGTTGTACGGGTTCGGCGCGTGTCCCTGTTTCCGCGATCCGCGTTGGACATCGAACGGTGAGGTGCGGAGCGGATGGAAGGGCGTGGGCTGTGGGAACGGTACGGGATGTCGGGGACACGCGGGCGGGGCGTACGGCGAAGCCGAAGGAGGAGGGGCCCGATCTGCCGGGGGCGTGGTCGGCGTACGGCGTGCTGCTCCGGCATCTGCGCAAACGGGCCGGTTTGAACCAGCAGCAGCTCGGCGAGGCGATCGGTTACTCGCTGGAGCAGGTGGCGTCGGTCGAGCAGGGGCGGCGCCCGGCGAAGGTCGCGTTCACCTCGGCGGCGGACCGAGCGTTGGAAGCGGGCGGCGTCCTGGAGGTGTTGCAGGACGAGGTCGACCGAGCGAAGCTGCCGAGATTCTTCCGCAATTTCGCGTTGATCGAGGCGGGCGCCGTAAGCAGGTTCGAGTACGAGCCGCTGCTGATTCCGGGCTTGTTGCAGACGGAGGAGTACGTACGCGCCGTGTACGCGGGGCATCGGCCGAAGCTGGAGTCGGATGTCGTCGACAACCACACCGAGGCACGCCTCAACCGGCAGAAGATCCTCACGAGGGCCCCTGCGGTGGACCTGTCGTTCGTCATCGCCGAGACGGCACTGACCAACTCGGTCGGCGGCGCCGAGGTGATGCGCAGACAACTGCATCACCTGCTGGCAGTGGGCGAGTTGGAGAACGTACAGCTCCAGGTCATGCCCCCGGCACGCGACTTCCACCTGGGCCTCAACGGATCGTTCGTCGTGCTGGAGACAGGAGAGAACCAGCGGTTCGGATACGTGGAGTCACAGGGCGTCGGTGTCGTGGTGGCCCAGGTGGGCGCGGCCAGCCACCTCGGCCTGCGCTATGGGATGCTGCGGTCGCAGGCCCTCAACACCGAGCAGTCTGCACGCCTCATCGAACGTCTGGCAGGAGAGACAGCGACATGAGCAGCAGCGAGCGTCTGGCCTGGATCAAGAGCAGCTACAGCGGTTCGGACGGCGGCAACTGCGTAGAAGTGGCTGCCGGGCCGGAGGCTGTGTACGTTCGGGACTCGAAAGTCGTGAGTGACGCGCCCGTCCTGCGGGTCGGTCGCGGCGAATGGGCCGCGTTCATAGGCGGTTTGGCGCAACCCCTCGTTGGCTAGGGTGACAAGGGTGGCCTCAGAGACTGATACCCGCCCGACATCCCCGGTGTTGCCCCAGTCGTCGCGCGCGGGGCTCGGGGTGATCGCGGTTCTCGCCGCCGCCGTTGTCGTCGCCCTCGGCGTCATGTACGCCGGGCACACCCGACCCGGCACCGTGGACAGGTGGTTCGTCGAGCCGACGGACGACAGCGTGCGGTCGCCGTGGCGGAACATCGCGCTCGCCATCGACTTCCTCGGCGAGCCCGTCGGAGCGGCGGCGCTCATCCTGGTCGCCGTGGCGGGCTGCCTGCTGCGTCGGCGAACGCGCGCCGCCGTCCTCGTCGTGGCCGGGGTCGGCGTCACCGTCGTGGTGGCGACCCTCTTCAAGTCCCTGGTGGGGCGGACCATCCACGGCCCCGACAACCTGTCCTACCCGAGCGGGCACACCGCGTTCCTCACCGCGCTCGCGCTCATCGTGGCGCTGCTCGCGGTTGGCCGGTCCGGTCCGGGCCGGACGGCCGGCACGCTGGTCGTGCTCGGCGCGGGCCTGGTGGCGGGCGCCACCATGGGCTGGGCGCAGGTCGCCCTGGGCGCGCACTATCCGACCGACGTCCTCGGCGGCTGGTGCACGGCGCTGGCGCTGGTACCCGCCACCGCGTGGCTGATCGACCGGGCGGGCGACCGCCGTCGCCCGCCCGGTCAGTCATGGCACCGCTGACGTCGTGTCCTGTCACGCCAGGCGGCGGAACACCGGTTTCACCGGGCGGCCGGTCAGCCAAGGGGTGGGGTCACCCGCGTCCAGCGCCTTCCGGTACACCGCGCACGCCTGGGCCACCACGTCCACGGTGTGTTCGATGTCGGCGTCACTGAGCGCGCTGCTCACCACGAACGACGGGGCGAGCACCCCGCCCGCCAGGAGCCGGTGCAGGAACAGGGTGCGGTATTCCTGCGACGGCTGCCCCTTCTCGTCGAGGGTCGCGAAGACCAGGTTGCTGGCCCGGCCCCGTACGACGACGTGGTCGCCGACGCCCATACCGGCGGCGGCCTCGCGGACACCGGCGGCCAGCCGCTCGCCGAGGGCGTGCAGCCGCGCGGTGATGCCCTCTTCGACGTAGGTGGTGAGTACCGCCATGGCCGCGGCCAGGGAGTGCGTCTCCGCGCCGTGCGTGGTGGACAGCAGGAACACCCGCTCGCCGGAGTGGCGCAGTCCGCCCCGCTCCATGAGGTCGCGGCGCCCGGCCAGCGCGGAGACCGCGAACCCGTTGCCGAGCGCCTTGCCGAACGTGGAGAGGTCGGGGACGACTCCGTACAGGCCCTGGGCGCCCGCCTCGGACCAGCGCAGGCCGGTGATCATCTCGTCGAAGATCAGTACGCAGCCGTGCCGGTCGGCCAGTTCGCGCAGGCCGGCGAGGTAGCCGGGCGGCGGCTCGGTGTGGGTGGCGGGTTCGAGGATGAGACAGGCGATCTCGTCCTGGTGCCGGGTGAGCAGTTCCTCCGTGGCGGCCAGGTCCCCGTACGGGAACGCCACCGTGAGGTCGGTGGTCGCCGCCGGGATGCCGGCCGCCATGGGTGTGGTGCCGATGAACCAGTCGTCCGTGGAGAAGAAGGGGTGGTCGCCGCAGATGGCCACCCGCTGGCGGCTCGTCACCGCGCGGGCCAGGCGTATCGCGGCGGTGGTGGCGTCCGAGCCGTTCTTCGCGAACTTCACCATCTCGGCGGTCGGCACGGTGGCCAGGAAGCGTTCCGCCGCCTCGACCTCCACGACGGACGGCCGGACGAAGTTGCTGCCGCGGTCCAGTTCGCGGCGTACCGCCTCGATGACGCGCGGGTGGGCGTGGCCGAGGCTGACCGACCGCAGGCCGGAGCCGTACTCGATGTAGCGGTTGCCGTCGACGTCCCAGACGTGGGCGCCGCGGCCGTGGTCGATGACCGGCGCCAGGTGCTCGGGGTACTGGTCGTCGCCCTTGGCGTACGTGTGCGCGCCCCCGGGGATCAGGGCGTGCAGCCGCTCGTTGGCCAGCGTCGACCGGGGCAGGGTGAACTCTTCGGTGTCCACGGTGACTTCAGCTCTCTCTCTGCTTCAGGACCTCGGCGAGGCTGGGCGCCTCCCGGTCCCGCTGGGACATCGAGGTGGCGGGCAGCGGCCAGGGGATGCCGAGTTCCGGGTCGTCGAAGGCGATCGTCACGTCCTCGGCCGGATCGTGCGGGCGGTCGATGCGGTAGGAGGTGTCGGTGGTCTCGGTCAGCGCCTGGAAGCCGTGCGCGCAGCCCGCCGGGATGTAGAGGGTCTTCTGCGTCTCGCCCGACAGCTCGAACGAGGCCACGTTGCGGTACGTCGGCGAGTCCGGCCGCAGGTCCACGACGACGTCGAAGATCTTCCCGTACGAGCAGCGCACGAGCTTGGCCTCGCCCGCTCCGGAGCGCAGGTGCAGGCCGCGCAGGACACCCCGGACCGAGCGGGACACACTGTCCTGGATGAAGGCGTTCGGGTCCAGGCCCACCGAGCGGACCACGTCGGCGTCGAAGGTGCGGCAGAAGAAGCCGCGCTCGTCGGCGTACGGCGTCGGTTCGAACAGGTACGCGCCGGCGATCGCCGGGACTTCGGTCGCTTTCATGAGGTTCACGAGGCCTTCCGCAGGGCGTGTTCGGGGTGGGCGGCCGGGAACAGGGCCGAGGTCAACGCGGTGAACTGGTCGTCGAGTTGGCGGGTGGCGAGCTGGTTCCGCTCGGTGAGGGTCCGCCGGACCTCCGGCGCTCGCCGTTCCAATGCGCGGAACTGCTCCAGCAGTCGGTCCGCGTCGACCTCGCGGGCCGGGTGGCAGTACGCGTCGAGACCCATCCGGGCCATGAGCGCGTCGCTCTTCGCCGCGTAGCTGAGGGCGAGCGTCGGTGTGCCGGCCTTCAGCGCGCAGATCAGGTTGTGGTAGCGGGTCGCCACGACGGTGTCGGCCGCCGCCATCTCCTTCATCAGGTCGGCCAGCGAGGACGCTTCGGAGGCGGTGACCAGGGGTGAGTCCACCGCGGCGAGGATCGCGGCGACCACCGACGCGTCGCACTCGTCGCCGGTGAGCAGCCGGACCGGTCTGCCGTCCTCGACGAGCGCGCGGACGAACCGGGTCGTCCCGTCGAGGTAGCGGCGGTGGATCTCCTCGGCGCGGGCGCGGTCGTCGTTGCCGCCGTGGAAGTCCATGACGCCGACGCAGACCGGGCCCGGGGAGCCCGCAGGCCGTTCGGAGGACGTGCTCGCCCGCGGTGTCGGCAGGGCGAACGCCAGGTCCGGGTAGACCTCGTCGTGTGCGGTGTCCACACCCATGTCCCGCAGCGCGTCCCGCGAGAGGGCGTCCCGGTACGACCGGTACGCGGCCAGCCGCGCCGACCAGCGCACCAGGGCCCGGGTCGGCCGGTTGCCGATCGCGGCGGCGCCGACGCCGACGAGCGCGACGCGGGTGCCGAACAGCCGGCCGCTCGCGCAGAGCAGGAAGAGGGAGTAAGGGAAGCCCCAGGGCCGCAGGGGCAGCGTGGCCTCCAGGACGCCCATGCCCGGCACGATCACCACGTCGTGCTTGCGTACCCAGGCCGCGGTGCGGAAGACGTCGACGAACTTGCCGAGGCCCTTGCCCACCATCGAGCCCAGGCGTGACGCGGTCCGGTACTCCCCCCGGTACCAGTGCAGCCGGGTCGCGGGAATCCGGTAGCGGGCCGTGACGACGTCCGGTCCCCCGCACAGCGCGTCCACGGCCGCGTCCGGATGCTGGGCGCGGAGGTATCCGAGTACGGCCTCCAGCGATCCGTCGTTGCCGAGGTTCCCGGAGCCGAGCAGGCCGAACACCCCTACGCGCACCGGGGTTTCCCCCTCAGGCACCCCGGCCGCCCCAGACCCGCCGGGCGCCCCGGTTCCGGGCTTCACGCCTGCCTGCCCTCACGGCCGGCGACGACGGCGTCCACGGAGACGGCGTACCGGGCCGGGTCGACCGGGGCACGGTCCTCGACCCGCTCGCCCGCGCCGGGCCGGGCCCGGCTGGTCATCCAGGAGGCCAGATGGCGGTGGCAGGCGCGCCGGTCGGCCGGGGACAGCGGCGCCCGCCGGATCGCCGAGGCGAAGCCCCAGACGTACTCGGCGAGCAGCCGGGGCGTCGGGTGCAGGAGGCCTGCCCGGCGCGGGTCCAGGTTGACGCAGCGGGAGCGCTTGGAGGGGTTCGCCCGCTCGGCGCGGGTGGGGTGGTCGCGGCGGAAGTACAGCAGCTCCGGCACCTGGTGGAAGGGGCCGTGCAGGGTGATCTCGGCGACGAACGTACGGTCCGCGTGGTGGTAGCTGTCGTGCGGCTTCACCCGGCGCAGCATGTCGGCCCGCATCACGCCGTAGAAGTCGTCGCCGCCCGGCTCGAACAGCAGGCTGCGGAAGCGCTCGGGCGCGTGCGGCGAGTCGGTGGCCAGCCTGTACTCGTAGGGGACCTTGACCTTGCCGTCGCCGTCGATGACGGCCTGGCCGCTGTGCGCGAGGACCACGTCGGGGCGCTCGTCCAGGGTCTCGACACAGGCCCGCAGCAGGTCGCGGGCGTACAGGTCGTCGTGCGAGGCCCACTTGAACAGTTCGCCGCGGCACTCGGTGAACACGTAGTTGTGGTTCGGCGCGGCGCCGATGTTCCGGGGCAGCCGGATGTACCGGATGCGCGCGTCCCGTGCGGCGTACTCGCGGCAGATGTCCTGGGTCCCGTCGGCCGAGGCGTTGTCGGAGATGACCAGCTCGAAGTCCTCGTACGTCTGGCCGAGCAGGGCGTCGAGCGACTCGGCGAGGTACTCCTCGCCGTTGTAGACGGGCAGGCCGACGCTCAGCCTGGGGTGGGCGGTCATGAGGTCCTCACTTCGGGAATGGGATGGTGGGCGCGCTCGCGCAGAGCGGACCGCAGTTGGAGCCACCAGACGGCCGAGGCGCAGACGGTCGCGGCGGCGACACCCCAGGCCGAGCCGACCGTGCCGGCCAGGGCGGCTCCGCCGAGACCGCCGCCGACATAGCAGGCGGAGGCGAAGAGCTGGCAGCGCAGGCTGCGGCGGGCGGCGGCGAGGGCGCGCAGCCCGGCCGCCGCGCCGCTGCCGAGTCCGGCGCCCGCGACGCCGAGCGTGGCGGGCACGATGAGCTGCGAGGCGGAGTTCCAGACGTCGCCGAGCACGAACTCGCCCGCCCGGTCGGGCATCAGCAGCAGGGCCGCGCCCCAGAGCAGCGCGGCGGCGGCCTGTCCGCCGCCGAGGAGGAGGCAGAACGTGGCCAGCCGGTGCGGGGCCCGCCGCAGTACGCGGGCCGCCTCCGCGACGGTGACCAGGGAAAGGCCCATGAGGAGGGCGAGGAACGGGCCGAGGAGCAGTTCCGCGCCCCGGACCGCGCCCACCGCGCCGACACCGACGATCACGCCGAGCCCGTACGCGCGCAGTTGGCTCGCGCCGCTGAGGCTGACGTTCTCCACCAAGTACCGGTAGCCGAGGTCGCGTTGCTCGCGCAGCCAGCCGTGTGCCCGGGTCAGCCGGGGCCGGATGCCGGACTGGAGGCAGCCGTACCCGGCGGCGACCGCGGCGGACACACCCCAGGCGAGGACGAAGGCGGCGACGGTGTCCACGCGGGCCGCGATCACCATGGCCGGGACGAGCGCGACGCCCCACACGAGGTCGTTGACGAACGCCTTCCGGCCGGCGCCCGCGGCGAAGAACGCGAACCGCCAGGCGTCCTGGAGGAGCAGTGCGGGCAGGACGACGCCGAGGGCGATGAACGCCGGTCCCACCCGTCCGCCGAGGCCCAGGCCGACCAGCAGGCACACTGCGCCGAGGGCCGCGCCCACGCCGAGCGCGGCGCCCGAGGAGCGGGCCGCCGCCGCCCGCCAGGACGCCTCCGGTACGCCGCTGAAGCGCACGACGAGCGGGTCGGTGGCGAGCCCGCGGGCGACGTTGAGCACCACGCCGTAGGTCAGCCAGGCCAGGCTGAACACGCCGAACGCGGTCAGTCCCAGCGAGCGTGCCACGTAGATGCCCACCGCGAAGTTGGTCATGCTGGAGGCCGCCTGGTCGGCCAGTCCCCAGGACAGCCGGCCGACGATGCCCTTCCTGGCGGACCGGTCGGCGGACCGGCGGGCTTCGGCGGCCCCGTCGCCGTCCGCCGGTGTCGGTGGCTTCTCCCCCTCGGTGGCCATCGGCGTCATGCCTTGATCAGCCCGGCGCCGTGCAGGGCGTCGGCCGCGACGGCGACGGTGTCGAACGGCAGCTCCGCCCGTTCGGCGACGTCCAGCAGACTGTGTTCGCCGTCGGAGAGGCTGAGCACCCACAGCATGGCCATCTGGGCCTGCTTGGCGTCGCTGCGCCCGCCGAGCGAGTCGTACAACCCGCGCCTTCCCAGCTGCGGTTCGCCGTAGGGGCTGAGGTTGACGTAACTGCGGTTGCGGTCGAGCACGGCGAAGGCCTCGCGGCAGACGGCGAGGGTGTCCTCCAGCGCCTCCGGGGAGACGAAGTCCGGGTTGTCCCCCGAGGTGTGGTACTCGGGGTAGCCGGCGTACGGGGTCCGGCTGAGCGAGCCCACGCCGAGGTTGAACCCGGGTGAGCAGTACTGCCGCTCGTCGTAGCCGTACGGGGTGAACTCGTGGATCAGGTGCGGGCGTTGGGACGCGGTCAGCACATGTTGCAGCACGCGGTCGATCTCCGCGTCGCCGCGCCTGCTCCGCTTGTAGTTCAACTGGCCCGAGTCCCCCGCGCAGGCCAGTACGAGCCCGTGCTTGACGCGCTCGATCCGCTCCGCGTTGCGGGCCAGCCAGGTGATCGCCCCGACCGTGCCGGGCGCGAAGATGAACCGGTAGGTGTAGTACGGGGTCGTCCCCGCCAGTGTCCGGGCCAGGTAGGTCGCCACCGCGACGCCCGCCAGGTTGTCATTGGCGAGCGACGGGTGGCAGACGTGGCAGGAGACGATCACCTCGTCGGGGACCTGCCCCGGCACGACGTGCTCGGCGTAGGTGAGGTGTCCGTCGGCGAGCGTCGAGTCGATGCGCACCTCGTAGTCGCCGTCCGGCAGCCCGTCCAGGGTCTCCTGGGACAGGCAGAAGCCCCACTTCGGCTCGTAGTAACTCGTGCGGTACGGGACCAGGGCCGGCTGGTCCGGCAGGGTGTACAGGTGCTCGCGCAGCTCGGACAGCGGCATGGTGGCGGACACCGGGACGCTGTAGCCGAGCACGTGCAGGCTGGACGCGGCGAAGTCGACGACCCGGTTGCCCGCACTGTCGGCGATGTAGGCGTCCCGGATGTTCCACTCCTGCGGGACCGTCCAGTCGAGCACCTGCGTCCCGGTCGGCACCTCGTGCACCTGCAGCGGAACGTACTCGTCGACGATCTCCAGGGTGGCGCGCACCCCGTCGCCGGTGATGCTCCGGCAGAGCGGGTACAGCCGCTCCACCAGCGCGTGCATCTCCTCGCCGGGCGTGCTCATCGGCGCCACCGCAGGGTGTCGTCGACGGAGCCCGCCTCGGAGGCCGCGCGCAGCACGGCGAGGCGGGTGAAGCGCCGCTCGAAGTCCTCCTTGGTCAGCCCGTGTTTGCGGTAGGCGTCGGCGAGTTCGTGGGCGCCCTGCTTCACCGTCCACTCGCAGTCGAAGCCGGGGATCGCGGCGCGGAAGCGGGCGAAGTCCACGCGGTACGAGCGCGGGTCGGCGCCGTTCTCGCCGGTGATCCGCACCTTCGAGCCGGATACCGCCTCGGCGACCTGTTCGGCGATCTCGGCGACCGTGACGTTGTTGACCTCGCTGCCGATGTTGAACGCGCGGTCGTGCACGGCCTCCCGGGGCGCGGTCAGCGCGGCCGTGAAGGCGCGGGCGATGTCGGCGGCGTGCACCAGCGGGCGCCAGGGCGTGCCGTCGGAGAGCACCAGCACCTCGCCGGACAGGAGCGCGTGGCCCACGAGGTTGTTCAGCACGATGTCGGCGCGCAGCCGGGGCGAGTAGCCGAAGGCGGTGGCGTTGCGCATGAACACGGGGCTGAAGTCGTCGTCGGCGAGCGCGTGCAGGTCGTCCTCGACCCGCACCTTGGACTCCGCGTACGGCGTCACGGGGCGCAACGGGGCGTCCTCGGCCACGAGTTCGTCGCCGCCGGCGGCGCCGTAGACCGAGCAGGTGGACGCGTACAGGAAGCGCCGCACCCCGGCCTCGCGGGCCAGCCGGGCCAGTCGTACGGAGGCGTGGTGGTTGATGTCGTAGGTGAGGTCCGGTGCCAGCGCTCCCAGCGGGTCGTTGGAGAGCGCGGCCAGGTGGATCACGGCGTCCACCCCGGCCACGTGCTCGGCCGTGACGTCGCGCAGGTCCACCCGGTGCCCCCGCGGGTCGTCGGGCTGCGGGCCGAGGACGCAGTCGGCGAACAGGCCGGCGTCGAGACCGACGACCTCGTGCCCGGCGGCGGCGAGGACCGGGGCCATCACGGTGCCCAGGTAGCCCTGGTGGCCGGTCAGCAGTACGCGCACGGTTCATTCCCCCAGTGATGAAGTGCCCGGGTCACAAGTGCCCAGGTCGAGCGTGAGTTTGTGGACGGCGAACGCCTCGGCGTAGCGGGCGTGGCATTCGATGCCGCGGATGCGTGCGAGGCCGAGGAAGGCC
Source organism: Streptomyces sp. NPDC127119 (assembly GCF_042677425.1). Lineage (NCBI taxonomy): Bacteria > Bacillati > Actinomycetota > Actinomycetes > Kitasatosporales > Streptomycetaceae > Streptomyces > Streptomyces sp. NPDC127119. Next base: position 75,308 of record NZ_JBHXTO010000011.1, read on the forward strand.
TCCCGGTCGTACCAGGGCCGGTGCCGCTGAGAGGCGTAGTGCTCCTGCAGCAGCCGCACCTTCTGTTCGGCGGTGTCCGGCGTCAGCGGCTGGTACGCCGCCATCCGGCCGAGGTCGCCGTCCCATTTGACGATCTCGTAGCCCAGTACGAGGTGGTCGCGGAAGGCGGTGGGCAGCAGTCGCGCCAGGCCGCGGTGGTCCTGGTGCGCGTCGTCGGTCCGCGGTGCGAGGACCAGGTCCGGGTCGGTGCGCGCGCGCAGTTCCTCGACTGCGGCCTTGGCCTCCTCCCACTGCGCGGGCAGCCGGCCGTCCGCCAGTTTGAGCACGGTCAGCCGCAGGTCGGCGCCGGGGCAGAAGGCTTCGAGCGCGGCCCGCTCCTCCTGCTCGCGCTCGCTGCCGCCGCCGGTGAGGACCAGGGCGTCGACGCGCAGGCCGGGCCGGGCCAGGCACATCGTCAGCAGGGTGCCGCCGGCACCGATGGCGATGTCGTCGCAGTGCGCGCCCACCGCGACGATCCGGTCCAGGCGTCCGGACCCGAGCCCGATCACGCCGTCCCCGCCGAGACGCCGGCTCTGTGCCCGCTCACGCCGTCCCGCTCCCAGACGGCCCACGGGCGGTCGCCCCGGGCGTAGGCCTCGTCGAGCGCGGCCTTCTCCTTGACGGTGTCGGTCGGCTTCCAGAAGCCGCGGTGCTGGTGCGCCACCAGCCTTCCCTGCTTGGCCAGTTGGCCGCAGCCGTCGGCGACCAGGTCGCCGCCCTCCGGGATGTGGTCGAAGATCTCCTGGCGGAGCACGAAGTAGCCGCCGTTCTCCCACAACGGCATGTCGCTGACCGCGGTGATGCCTCCCACCAGGCCGTCCTCGCCGAGGTCGACGCAGTGGAACGAGGACTGCGGCGGCACCACCATCATCGACGCGCCCGCGTCACGGCGGGCGAACTGGTCGATCATCGTGGGCAGCGGGGCGTCGGTGAGCACGTCGGCGTAGTTGGCGAGGAACATCTCGTCGCCGTCGAGGTGGTGCCGTACCCGGCGCAGCCGCTCCCCGATCGGTGACTCGATGCCGGTCTGCGCGAACGTGATCGTCCAGTCGGCTATGTCGGTGGACAGCAACTCGGTCTGTCCCTGGCGCAGTACGAAGTCGTTGGAGGTCGTCTCCTCGTAGTTGAGGAAGAAGTCCTTGATGTGGTGTGCCCCGTAGCCGAGGCACAGGATGAACTCGGTGTGCCCGAAGTACGCGTAGTAGCGCATGACGTGCCAGATCAGCGGCCGGGGGCCGACCATGGCCATCGGCTTGGGCGTGTCGTCGGAGGCCCCGTTGCGCATGCGCAGCCCGTAACCGCCGCAGAACAGAACGACCTTCATGCTGCAATCTCCTTCACGACGCGTCCTCGACGATGCTGAGTTCCGGTATGGGAAAGACCAGCCGGCCGCCCCACTCGTGCACGAAGGACAGTTGCTCGACCAGTTCGGTCCGCAGGTTCCACGGCAGGACGAGCACGTAGTCCGGCTTGTCGGCGGCGATCTGCTCGGGTGCCAGGATCGGGATGCGGGTGCCCGGGGTGAACCTGCCGTGCTTGTACGGGTTGCGGTCGACGGTGTACGCGAGCAGGTCGGGCCGGATGCCGCAGTGGTTGAGCAGGGTGTTGCCCTTGCCGGGGGCGCCGTAGCCGACGACGGTCTCGCCGCGCTCGGCCGCCTCGATGAGGAACTTCAACAGGTCCCTGCGCACCTTGGCGACCCGGTCGGAGAACTCGGTGTAGCCGGACAGCTCCTGGAGCCCGGCGGCCTTCTCCCTGGCCAGTACGTCGGCCACCCGCTGCGACGGTTCGCCCGCCACCTCGGCGGGACGGGCATGGAGCCGGATGGAGCCGCCGTGGGTGGGCAGCAACTCGACGTCCACGAGGGCGAGTCCGCCGCTGGCGAGGGCCCGGATCGCGGACGCGACCGTGTAGTACTGGAAGTGCTCGTGGTAGATCGTGTCGTACTGGTTGTCCTCGATGAGGGTCAGCAGGTGCTGCACCTCGATGGAGACCCAGCCGTCGTCGGCGACCAGGGCGCGCAGTCCCTGGGTGAAGCCGACCACGTCGGGGATGTGCGCGTACACGTTGTTGGCGACGACCAGGTCCGCCGGGCCGTGTTCGGCGCGGACGGCGGCGCCGGTCTCCGGGGACAGGAACTCCGTGAGCGTGGGCACGCCCGCGTCGCGTGCGGCGGCACCGACGTTCACCGACGGCTCGATGCCCAGGCAGCGGATCCCCCGGTCCACCACGTGCTTCAGCAGATATCCGTCGTTGCTCGCGACCTCGACCACGAAGGCGTCGGGGCCGAGGCCCACCCGCTCCACGGCGTCGGCGACGAACGTCCGCGCGTGCTCCACCCAGGAGGTCGAGAAGGAGGAGAAGTACGCGTACTCCTTGAACGTGTCCTCCGGGGTGATCAGCGGAGGGATCTGCGCGAGCCAGCAGTCGGTGCAGACCCGCAGGTGCAGCGGGTACGCCGGTTCGGCTTCGTCCAGTTGTTCCGCGGCGAGGAAGCTCTCGCACGGCGGGGTCGCTCCCAGGTCGACGACGCTTTCGAGCGCCGCCGAGCCGCAGAGTCGGCATCGTGTCATCTACTGCCCCCATCCCGCTCGCGCAGGTGCCCCCGGCGCGAGCCAGTGTTTCCGTCACGTAGCGGCGGCGGGCCGTCCCCGCCGCCCGACCGCCCCGCGATCGCGGAGCGGTACCCCTCCACCAGGCGTTCCAGACCGACGGCCGGGCTGAAGCCCTGCTCGTACCGGCGCCGGGCCGCCCGGCCCATCTCCTGGTCGGCCTCCTGACCGGCCGTGATCCGGCGCAGGCAGGCGGCGAGCGAGGCGGGGTCGCCCGGCCGGTGCAGCAGCCCGCTCACCCCGTCCTCGACGAGTTCGACGAACGCTCCGTGCGCGGCGGCCACGGTCGGGACCCCGGCCGCCATGGCCTCCACGACCACCAGGCCGAACGCCTCCAGCCAGGTCGAGGGGGCCACCACGGCGACCGACCGCGCGATGGCCTGCCGGCACTGGGCGGGGTCGTACAGGCCGACGTAGCGCACGTCGTCCCGGTCCGCCGCCCAGGCGGTCACCTCGGCCTCCAGCGGTCCCGTACCGGCGATCATCAGCGGTACGCCCACCCCGCCGTCCGCCGCGAGCTCGTCCCACGCGGCCATCAGCAGCCGTACGCCCTTGGCCTCCGCGAGGCGGCCGAGGTAGAGCAGGTGCTCGCCGGGGCCCGTGCGGCGGACGTCCGGTTCGGGCACGAAGTTGTGCTTCACCGCGAGGCGTTCGGCGGGCATCCCGGACCGCACCAGGACGTCGCGCTGGGCGGCGGAGATGCAGAAGAACCGCTCCACGCCCGACCACCAGCGCCGCCGGTTGACCGACAGGCTGACCGCGAGCGGTACCGTCGCCAGCCGGGAGCCGCGGTAGCAGCCGTGCCGGACGGCGGGCAGCGGCGACGAGCCGACGCACTCGGTGCACGGCCGGCCGTCCCGCTGGAGCGTGCCGGGCGGGCAGACCTGGGTGTAGTTGTGCAGTGTGGCCACGGCGGGCACGCCCGCGTCGGCGCAGGCGGCGAGCACCGCGGGCGACAGGAGCGGGAAGACGTTGTGGATGTGCACCACGTCCGGCCGCTCGGCCCGGAGCCGGTCGGCGAGCTCCGAGCGGACCGCCGGGTTCCACGGCACCAGGAGCGGCAGCGCGGCCTTGCTCAGCAGGGACCGGCCGGCGATGTCGTCGCTGCGCCGCTCGAACAGGCCGACCCGGTGGCCGGCCGCGCGCAGCAGCTCGGCCTCCTGGTCCACGACGTTGTTCTCCCCGCTCGGCTGTGCCGAGTTGTAGCGGTTGTGCACCACGAGGACATGCATGTTCGAGGTCACCTCCCTTCCTTGGCCCAGCGCGGGACATGTCGTCTGGGGACCACCGGCCTAAGCGGAGGCGCGGGTGGGGCGGGCACTGCCAACAGCGAGGCGGCGAGGGCCAGATGGAGCAGATACGGTGAGGCGTCGCCGAGGCCCGCCTCGGTGTACGACGCGATCGCGCAGTAGCTGATCAGGAAGATCGCGCAGGCCCTCGGCAGCGAGGGCGGCCGGAGCAGCGCGACCCCGCCCAGCACGGCGAAGACGGCCGCCACGAGGACGACGCCGATCCAGCCCTGCTCGTGGTAGACGGCCAGCCAGCTGTTGTCGATCGGCAGCCCGCCGAACGACTTGTCGCCCAGGCCCATCCCGAACAGCTTCTCCCCGGTCGTCCGGGGCTCCGCCAGCAGGGCGTCCCAGACCTTGGCCCGGCCGGTGAGGCTGGTGAGGTTCTCCTGGCTCTGGCCGCGCAGGAACCAGGTCCGCAGCGCGGAGGCGAACCCCACCGCGGCCACCACGGCGACGAGGACCGCCCAGGTGAAGAAGCGGCGGGCGGCGGCGCTGGTCAGGACGAGCGAGCCGATCGCCAGCACCAGCCCGATGAGCATGCCGATGGTGGCCGTGCGGGTGTGGGTCAGCGCGAGCAGGACCAGTGAGGGCACGATGACGACCGTCGCGCTGGTGCGGTCGGCCCGGCGGCCCAGCACGAGCAGCACGGTGAGCCCGATGATCACCGCCGCGTACTGTCCGATCTGCGGCGGGGTGAGCGGCCACAGGGCGCCGACCAGCCGCCCGCCGTACAGCTCGGGCATGGCCGCGCCCGGGGAGACGACCAGGCCCGCGGCGACCGACCCGAGGACCGCGAAGTACATCCGGATGTGGTGCCGTACGAAGGTCAGGTCGCCGTCCCACCAGCGGCTGAGCAGCCACAGCGTGCCGACGAAGAGGGCCAGCCGGGTGCAGCGGAACAACGCGCCGAGCCCCGACTCCAGTTGGAGGCTGGAGATCAGGCTCGGCACCAGCAGCAGGGTGAGCAGGAGCACGAAGGCGCTGGCCCGGATGCGCAGTCGGAGATTGAGCGCGAGCGCCAGCGTGAACGCGGCGACCAGCGCGCCCATGGTGACCAGCTGGATGAGCGAGCGCGGCAGCGGGACGATGGTCTTCGCCCCGGCGGAACCCAGCGTGTTGAGGATCAGCAGGCCCCAGACGACGCCGACGAGCTTGGGTGTGCCGCTGCGCAGGTCCTCGGTCATCTCAACCACCGGCCTGCGGGTCGAGGGTGCTGCCGGTGTCCTGCTGGTAGGGCGTGCCCTGCCACTGGCCGAAGTCGAGCACCCGGCTGGGGTCGTGGGCGACGAACTGCCAGGGTCCGACGTACACGTTGTCGTGCCAGCGGTTGTGCTGCCTGCGGGTGATCGCCTCGGCCACCTTCTCGCCCTTGTACGGCGACCACTTGGGGTAGGTGCCGTAGTTGGACAGCACCGCCATGCGGTCGCACTTGGCCGTGCACTCGACGACGGACTTGTCCAGCGTGAAGCGGTTGTCGTGGATGTCCACGCGCTGGGTCTTCCACCGGCAGTCGCCGTACAGCGGTGCGCTGGCGATCGCGGGTCGCTTGCAGCGGTCGGTGTCCCGCATCAGCAGGGTGCAGTCCCCGGACGAGGTGTTGGCGGGGCTGTTGCAGAACCGGTCGGCGTTCTCCCACAGGGTGATGCCGGACCAGTTGTTCTCCAGTACGTTCCCGTAGATCTCGATCTTGTCCGTGCGGGCGCGGACCCGGGGTTCGCCGCCGGACTCGGACAGGTAGACGGTCGCGAAGGGGAAGCTGTCGCCGCGCTCGGCGTACTTGCGGCCCTCGACCCAGTTGTTCCGCCGGATCGTGTTCTTCCGGATGACCGCGTTGTAGCTGGTCTCGTACATCAGCGCGGCGCCGTCGTTGTCCTCGAGGACGTTGTCCTCGATGCGGAAGTCGTTGTTGTTGGTGTCCGCCCACAGCCCGGCGCCGCGGTTGTCGTGCACCCAGTTGCCGCGGATGTCGGCGCCGTCGACGGCCCAGAACTTGATGCCTCCGGTGCAGCCGCAGCCCTCCCGCCGACGCTCCCAGTCGCCGGTGTTGTTGCCCGTGATCTCGTTGCCCTCGACCACCAGGTCCTTGAGGGGGTCGCCGGACTTGTACGCGTTCATGCCGTACTGGCCGTTGTCCCGCAGGCAGTTGGCGCGGACCCGCTGGCGGGCTCCGGCCATCAGCCCGGCGCCGGAGTTGCGCTGGATCGTGGCGTGCTCGATCACCCATCCGTCGGCCGAGTCGTGGTTGACCACGCCCTCGTCGTGCGGCGCGACGAAGTTCTGCACGGTCAGATGGCGGATGGTGACGTCACGGGCGGTGCCGCCGAACGCGTACTGGTTGGTCTTGTGGCCGTCGAGGACCGCGCCCGGCGCGCCGAGGTAGCGGTCCCCCTTCTTGGGGATGACCTGCGCGTAACGGTCCGCTTCGAGCCGGTGCGTGCCCGGCTTGAGCCAGAACGTGGTGTCCGGTGGGCTGCTCTTGGTCTTGGCGGCCAGATCACCGGTCTTCGCGGGGTCGACCGTCACCGCTCCCGCCGGTGCCTTCGCCGGTCCGGCCGCGGGCTTGGCGCACACGCCCGCCACGGACCGGGCGCCGGACGTGGACGGCGCGGCGGTCGGCTCCGACGGGGCGTCCGGCGTGCTCACACAGCCGGTCGCCAGGACGGCCAGCGCCGCCACCGGCAACGCCCGCCTCCGCCACTTGAATCGCACGCTTCCTCCCCTTTCTAGTCCCGGAACCTGAGTACGGTCGTGAACTGCCGGGCGCTGTCGGCGAATCCGGTGCCGACGAGCGTGGTGGCGGGCTCCTTGCGTCCGAAGCCCGCGGAGTACCAGCCGAGCGGCGGGTCGCTCTCGCCTCGGTGCGCCCGCCAGTTCAGCTCCCCGGGCAGATCGAGGACGGCGGAGCGGGTCTCGCCGTCGCGCGTCCAACTGAGTTCGGCCCGGTCCCCCGTCAGGTCCGCGGTGATCGCGGGCCCGAGGTGGAAGGCCAGGCGCGCGGCCCGGCGCGGGCCCCGTACCTCGTCGACCACGCGCAACTCCGCTGTGTCTGGCGTCAGTTCCACCCGGCGGCGGTGCACCGAGCCCTGGTAGCCGTCGTGTTCGGCGCACCAGCGGGAGACACCCTCGTCGGAGGTGCGCGCGTCGAGGACGCGGGTGCGGGCGTGCCGGGTCCACAGGAACGGCCCGCCGGAGACGGACTGGTCGGTGCCGTCCAGCTGCAGAGTGTTGTGGCCGAGGGTGGAGCGGAAGTACTGCCGCCACTCGGGCTGCCCGTGGTAGCAGAACGTCCCCGGGTCGGCGAGGACGTCGACCCCGTCGTGTCTGACCTCCACGGACAGCGCGTCCGCGTGGGCGTGCGCGGCGATGGACAGGAAGCCGTGCGGACCGCCGTCGCAGCGGCACCAGATCCCGTCCGGGCCCCGCAGGACGGTGAGCCCGGCGTCGGCGAAGTGGGCCGGACGCGATGCCGGACGGGTCACCGCCGCCGTGGTCCCGTGGTGCGGGGACGGCTCGTTCTCCGCGTTCGGCCGTGCCTTCGCGTACGGGTGGATGAGCGCGGCCAGCAGCGGGGTGCGTACGTCGGTGCCGGTCACCTCCGGCCACCAGTCGAGCCGGCCGAACACGGCGTCCCCGGTGGCCAGCAGCGAGGCCCAGCGGTCGGTGCCCGTGCCGTCCACGATCAGACCGTGCCCGTCGTCCGCGTCCCCCTGGCGCGGTGGCCGCAGCCGGTCGTCCACGACGGCGGCGAGCGCGTCGGTCATCCGCAGCAGCACCAGGCGCACCGTCGCGGGGACGGGTACGTCGGCGGCGTCCGCCTCGGCCAGCGCGGCCAGGCCGAGTTCCAGGACGAGTCCGTGGTACTCACCGGCCAGCTCGCGGTTGAGGCCGGAGAGGAAGGTGTTGGCGCGCAGGTGCCGGTCGAGGGACCGCAGCGCGTCCGTGCGCCACCGGGTGGAGGCGGGGAACCAGTCGAACGCGCAGGCCGCGGCGAACTGTCCGGCGGTCTCGGCGATGATGTGGTTGTTCGCCGACGAACCCCGGCTGGGGAAGGCGGCCAGCCAGCGCTGGTGGTGCCAGATCTGGTTCCGCGCCACCGCGTTGTCCTCGAACAGCCCGGCCGCGCCCTGCCAGCCGTCGAGGAGCCGGCGGATCCACACCCAGGACAGCAGCCGGATGCCCAGCTCGATACCGCTGATCCAGTGCACGCCCTGCAGCGGCGGGTTGACCGTCCACCACGAGCGCAGATGTGCGGCCACGCGCTCGGCGTACCGCTCGTTCCCGGTGATCGCGTAGGCGGCGGCGAGCACGGTGAGGTACTGGTGCCGGGACGGCTCCCAGATCTGCTTGATGTCCCCGGCCGCGTCCTCGCTGCGGTACGGCACGTCGAAGGCGTAGCCCCCCGGGGCCCGGCGCCCGGTCTTCGGGTCGTACCACCAGTCCGGGTCGGCCAGGTCGTCCCGGACCACGCCGAAGAACTCGGCGTGGCCGTCCATCAGCCGGTCCGCCTCGGCGACGAGCCGTTTCGCGGCGTCCGGAGGTATCGCGGCGATCGTTCCCGCGGGCAGTGCCGCGGTGAACCGGGCGCCGGTCACGCTCGGCGCGTCGGGCGGCTGCGCCCGCCACCGCCGTCTGCGCACCGTGTCGCCCGCCCGGCCTGCGACCTCCAGCGGTCCCATCCGGGACAGTCGCCGCAGGTACCAGCCCGCGGTGGTGCTCACGGTCATCGCGCCCCCGTCAACGTCACCGGCACGCCGCCGGCCAGGCCGGACGGCACGGCGAGGGTGGCCGCCGTGGTGGCGACCAGCGACTCCAGCGGCACCGGCATGGGCCCGCCGGTCCGCACGGCCCTGATGAACGCGGCGAGTTCGGCGTTCTGGCCCTTGTCCCGGGCCTTGGGCAGCCGTGAACTGACCCACCGCTTCCGTCCGGACCCGCCGTCGGAATACACCGAGGCACGGACGAAGTCGTCGAGCCGCAGCACCTTGCCGTCGGCGACGAGGTCCAGGGTCTCCTTGGGGAAGCCGGCCGCGCCCGTGGTGACGTAACTGATGGTGGCGGTGGACCCGTCGGGGTAGCGCAGCACCACGTTCAGGTCCTCGTTGCCGGGCGCGGCGGTGGCGTACACCGATTCCGGGTCCGCGTCGAGGAGCCAGCTCGCGGTGTCGATGAAGTGGCCGCCCTCGCCGGCGAACCGGGATCCCTCGGTGCCCTGCTGGAGGTACCAGCTGCCGCCCTGCAGGCGGCCCGCGTTGACCAGGTAGCGCAGGCTCGCCGGTCCTGTCCGGGCGCCGAACTTCTTCCTGGCCTCCGTGAGCAGGGGCGCGAAGCGGCGGTTGAAGCCCACCTGCAGCCGGTCGTTGCCGGATTCCTCCACGGCAGCGAGCACACCGGCCAGCTCGTCCTCGGAGAGCGCGAGGGGCTTCTCCACGAAGACCGCCTTGCCCGCGAGCAGTGCCCGGCGGGTCAGTTCGGCGTGCGAGCTGTGCCGGGTGACGACGAACACCGCGTCGACGGACTTGTCGTCGAGCATGGCGTCGAGGTCGGTGCTCGCCTCCTTGAAACCGAACTTCCGCTTCGCGTTGGCCGCCGAGAGGGCCGTCGTGGTGACGACCGTGGTCAGCTCGACGCCGTCGCGCTGGGCCAGGTGCGGCAGCAGCATCGACGTCGCGTAGTTCCCCGCGCCGGCGAACGCCACCCGCACCGGCGCGTCGGCCGACCGGGCCGGGGCGGACGGTTTCCCACCGCGTCGCACCTCGGGCACGGTCACCGTGGGCGCGGGGGTATCCGCCCCGGCCGGGTCGTCGGCGCGGCCGGGGTAGCGGAACAGCACGGCGACGGCCTTCAACTCGCCGTCCTTGAGGCGCTGGTACGTCTCGACGGCGTCGTCGAAGTCGGCGACGTGCGAGATCAGGGGCTCCACGTCGACGCGGCCACGGGCGGCGAGATCGAGGAAGCACGCCAGGTTGCGGCGCTCGGTCCAGCGCACATAGCCGATCGGGTAGTCCCGTCCCTCCAGCTCGTACGACGGGTCGTAGCGCCCGGGGCCGTAGCTGCGGGAGAAGCGGACGTCGAGTTCCTTCTCGTAGTACGCGTTCCAGGGCAGGTCCAGCCGGCACTTGCCGATGTCGACGACCCGGCCGCGGTCCCTGCAGAGCCGGGCGGCCAGCTCGACGGGCTGGTTGCTGCCGCCGCCCGCCGCCAGATACACCTGGTCCACGCCGTGGCCGTCGGTGAGTTCGGCGACGGCCGCCTCCACGGCCGCGGACGCGGGGTCCCCGCAGGCCGCGGCGCCCAGGCGTTCGGCGAGTGCGCAGCGCGCCGGGTCGGGGTCGGCCCCGACGACGCGTACTCCCGAGGCGGTGAGGAGCTGGGCCACGAGCTGCCCGATCAGGCCGAGGCCGATGACCAGCGCCACCTCGCCGAGCTGCGGCTCGCCCTGCCGGACGCCCTGCATCGCGATCGAGCCGACGGTGCCGAAGGCCGCGTGCCGGGGCGCGAGACCGTCCGGGACCGGGGTGTAGAGGTTCTTCGGCACCCAGTTCAGTTCGGCGTGCAGCGCGTGCTCGTTGCCCGCGCAGGCCACGAGGTCGCCGACCTTCACATCGTCGGTCCCGGGGCCGACCTGCTCGACCACCCCGCACAGCGAGTAGCCGAGCGGGGTGTACGAGTCGAGCTTGCCCATCACCTTGCGGTAGGTGGCGGGCACGCCGTTGGTGGCCACGCTCTGCATGACCTTGGCCACCTGGTCCGGCCGGGAGCGGGCCTTGCCCACCATCGACATACCGGCCTCGGACACCTTCATGAGCTCGGTGCCGGTGGAGATCAGCGAGAAGGCGCTGCGGACCAGCACCCCGCCGGGCTTGCACCCCGGCACGGGCACGTCGAGCAGCGCCAGTTCGCCGCTCTTGTAGTTCTGCACAACCTGTTTCACCCGAGCTCCTCTTGATTTCTACGCCGTCGTGCCGTCATGCCGCCTGGCTCCGGTCGGAGCCGGAAGTCGCGTCGCGGTACCAGTACTCAAGGGTCAGCACATGCCACAGGTGCTTGGAGAAGTCCCGCTGTCCGGCAGCGTCCTCGGCGACCATGCGGGCCAGCGCGTCGCGGCGCAGGATCCCGGAGCTGACGAGCACACCGTCGTTCACCACCTCGCGCACCAGCGGTGCCAGGTCCCGGCTCATCCAGGCCCGCAGCGGGGCGCTGAACAGGCCCTTGGGCCGGTAGACGATCTCCCGGGGCAGGACCGAGGCGGCCGCCTCCTTGAGGACCGCCTTGCTCTGCCGTCCGGCGATCTTGCGATCGCCGGGGAAGGCGAACGCCGCCTTGACCACCTCGACGTCCACGTACGGCACCCGTACCTCGGTCGAGGCGGCCATGCTGGAGCGGTCGGTGTAGGCGAGGTTCAGGCCCGGCAGGAACATCCGGGCGTCGCCCAGGCACATGCGGTTGACGAAGTCGTCGAGGTCGTTGTCCTCGTAGACGTCCGCGTGCTCGGTCAGCACGTCGTCGACCGTCCCGGCCAGGTCCGGATTGACCAGGGCGAGCAGTTCGTCCTGGTCGTACATGGTGTAGCTGCGCCGGAACGCGGTCTCCTCCGGCAGGTCGGCGAAGGAGAGGAACCGCTTCGCGAAGCGCACCGACCGGAAGCCGCGGCGCGAGGTGGCGACCGGCAGCCGGTCCACCGTCGCGGACAGGCCGCGCCGCAGGGGCCGCGGGATGCGCTGGTAGCGCAGCGCGAGCAGGTTGGCGAGGTGCTTGCGGTAGCCGGCGAACAGTTCGTCCGCGCCCATGCCCGAGAGCATCACCTTGACCCCGGCCTCGCGGGCGGCCGAGCAGATCAGGAAGGTGTTGATCGCGGCGGGGTCGCCGATCGGCTCGTCCAGGTGGTGCGTCATCCGCGGCAGCAGGTCGAGCACGTCCGGGGCGATCTCGATCTCGTGGAGGTCGACGCCGAACTGCTCGGCGACCTGCCGGGCGTAGCGCAGGTCGTCCGGCATCGCCTCGAACTTGGCGTCCTCGGGGCGGAATCCGATCGTGTAGGCGGAGATCCCGGGCCGGTCGCGGGCCGCCAGCGCGGTCAGATAGCTGGAGTCGAGACCGCCGGAGAGGAAGGTCGCCACGGGCACGTCGGAGAGCAGGTGCTGCCGGGTCGACTCCTCGACGACGGCGGCAAGGTCGGGCAGTTCGCCGCTTCGGGCGCGCTCCTGGCCCTCGGCGGCGACGTCCCTGAGGTTCCAGTACCGGCCGCGCTCGATCCGGCCGTCGGGCCGGCACCGCAGCCAGCTGCCCGGCGGGAGTTTCTCCGCCTCGCTGAACGCGCAGCGCGAGTCCGGCACCCAGTAGTAGAGGAGCGAGGCCACCAGCGCGGCCCGGTCCACCTCCAGCGTTCCGCCGGTCACGGCGGCGAGCGCCTTGAGTTCGGAGGCGAACATCAGGCCCTTGCCGCGCCGGAGCAGGAACAGCGGCTTGACGCCGAGCTGGTCGCGGGCGAGCACCAGTTCCCCGGTCCGCTCGTCGAAGACGGCGAACGCGAACATGCCGCGCAGCCGGGGCAGGCAGTCGGTGCCCCAGCGCCGCCAGGCCTCAAGGAGCACCTCGGTGTCGGAGGTACCGCGGAACCGCACCCCGGCGGCGGCCAGTTCGGCGCGCAGTTGCGGCGCGTTGTACAGCTCGCCGTTGTACGTGAGGGAGAGGCCGTCGGAGACCATCGGCTGAGCGCCGGTCTCGGACAGGTCGATGATGGCCAGCCGGCGGTGCCCGAGGTGCACTTCGCCGTCACCGGCGAAGTGGCTGTAGCGGCCCGCGCCGTCCGGGCCGCGGTGGGCGAGGACATCGGTGAGCCGGTCGGTCACGGCCTTGCCGTCCGGCCACAGGTAAGTGCCTGCGATGCCACACATGATCTACCTGGCCTCCTGGTCGCTGTACGGGATGCGTGCGGCCGTCATGGAGGGCCGTTCCGTCCGCGGCTGGCCGGTCCCGTGCTGCCGGGCGGGCCGCTCATGGGCGCCGCGCAGCGCGGTCTGCAGCCCGTCCCACAGCGTGCCGTCGGTCCGGTCGCGCGGATCGGGGTCGATGAGCACCACGCCGATCACCGGGATGCGCTGGTCGGCGAGTTGCCGTGCCACGGTGTGCAGCCAGGCGGCGCTGCCGTGTCCGGCGCGCACGACGAGCACGGTCTGGCCGCCGAGGTACTGCAGATCGGTCCAGGCGGTGCCGGGGGCGACCGAGCCGACGCCGAGCCGGCGTGCCTGTTTCGGCACGGCCGCGGCGTCCTCGCCCCTGACGACGGTGGGGCCGCCGGGCTCCTGGCGGCTGTTGGCGAGTTCGCGTCCGGGCAGTCCGTCGATGACGACGACCGGGCCCTCCGTCGCCAGTGCTCGGGCGACGTTCAGGGCGATCACGCTCGTGCTGCGCGCACAGCCCAGTTCCAGCAGCGACACGGGTTCCGCGGAGCCTCGTACGGCGCGGACCAGGGTCGCGGTGAGGCGTTCGCGGGCCGCGCGGGTCCGCCGGGGCCGCCACAGCCCGGCCGACCAGCGGGGCACGGCGCGCAGTTCCGCGAGGACCGAGGCGCCCAGGTTCGCCGCGATCTCCTTGCGCAGTACGGGCCGGTCCGCCACCACCGTGCCGACCGCGGCGAGGCCGAGGCCGAGGACGAGCCCGAGGACGAGCCCGATCACGGCGTTGGTGGCGACCGACCGGGGCAGGGACTGCTCGACCGCGCGCGGGGCGTCCACGATCTGGGTGCCCGCGATGACCTTGGGTGTGCCGGTGCGCGCGTCCGCGGCGCGCTGGTCGAAGTCGGCGATCCGTGAGTTGAGCAGGGCCCGGCGGGCGAAGAGGGACTCCAGGCCGGCCGACGCCTGCGGGTCGCTCTCCGGTGAGCGGTCGCCGATCGCGTTGTTGACCTCGGTGAGTTCGTCCCGCATGCGGTCGCGCTGGTCGAGCAGGGCCTTGGCCTCGGCCTGCGCGGCTTCCCGCATCCTGCGCACATGGTCCGCGACGAAGGCTTCGGCCAGCGCCTTGGCGCGGGCCACGGCCTCCTCGTCGGTCTTGCCCGTCACATCGATCTGCAGCAGGTTGTTGGTCAGGCCGGTGCCCCGGTAGTCCTTCATGAAGTCCTCGGGTTTCTCCGGGGACTTGAGGGCCTGCAGGGCCTTGTCGGCGATCCGTGTGGTGCCCAGCAGCGCGACGTCGGTACGGATCAGCGTCCCGGTGTCGTTCGGCTGGTCGTCCTGATGCACGACCAGCACCTTGGCCGTGGCGCTCGGCGGTGGCGGCAGCAGGACGGCCACGGCCGCGCCGAGGAGCAGCCCCAGCAGTGCCACGGAACTCCAGAGGCGGCGGCGCCTGCGCACCGCCACGACCAGCGCGTGCAGATCGAGCAGCGGAGTGGCGGCCGACGACTCCGCGGTCGTACTCGTCGTCATGCCGGACCTCCCGTGGTGGTGCCGGGAACCGCGAGCGCCAGCGGGGTGTTGTCCGCGGGCCGGTCGGCGGACCGGGTCGGCCGGGCCCGGACCGTGCCGGCGACGACGACGCCGACGACCTCGTGTCCGGCGTCCGCGCAGGCCTCGGCGACGGCGGAGAGGTCTCCGGCGGTCCAGCTGCCCGCGCTGAGCACGACCAGGACACCGGACTCGGTGTCGCGGTCGGGCACCATCGGCTGGGCCACCTGGACGTCCACCACACGCAGCACCGGATCGCTCTTGGCCTCGGTGACGAGCTGGTCGGCGGCCCGGCGGGCGGTCCCGTCGCCGTCCGGTACGACGACGAGCAGCCGCCGGGGGGCCGGCAGCTGGTTGCGCAGGCGTACGCAGACCCGCCGGTAGCGGATGCGCCGGCCGGCCTCGTCGCCGTACGTCTGCGGGTCCGGGGCGTCCCACCGGGTGTCGACGCCGAGCAGTCGGCGGATCCGGGCCGCCCGGCCGGTGTCCCGCCGCCCGTGCGCGGGGTGTTCCTCGGGTACGTCGACGGTGCCGAGGAGTGTGGAGCCCAGTGCCGCGGCGATCTCCGGTTCGGTGCGCAGCCGGCGGTTCATCCGGGCGGCGGCGAGATGGGCGACGACGGTGAGCAGGAACGCCAGCAACGCCCCGCCGACGATGAGCTGCACCCTTGTCGGTGGCGCCTCGCCGGTCGGCCTGGCCGCCGGTCCCATGACCACCATGCCGGCCTTGCTGGTCGCCGGGTCGGCCTCGTCCAGTTTCTGCATGGCCTCTTCCAGCGCTGTGCGCAGATTCGCGAGCGCGGTGCGGGCCTGCACGCTCTCCACTGTCTGTCCCGGATCCGAGGCCTTGGACAGGTCGGTGATCCGGCGGTTGGTCTCCTCCACCTGCTGGCGCAGGGCCTCGGGGCCCGTGGCCGCGTCGGAGTCGGTGCTGTCGCCCGCGACGCGCGCGGCGAAGGCGACGAACTGCTGGGCCGACCGGTCGGCGAGCCGCTGGGCGCGCTCCGGGGTGTCGGCCGTGCCCGAGATCTTGATGATGTTCCCGTTGGCGGCGGCGGCGCTCACCTTCTTCCGCAGGTCGCTGCCGCTGACGCCCTCCCAGTGGAGCGTGGCGGCCACGCGGTCGATCACGACCGAACTGGTCGCGATCTCCGCCTGGGTGAGCAGTTCGCGCTCCTCCCACTGCCCCGGCAGCAGGACCGATGCCGAGGCCGTGTACGCGGGTGGGAACAGCATCGAGGTGCCGTAGCCGACGAGCGCGCCCACCACGACGAGGAGGGCGAGGAGCCGCCGGCGCCGGCGGAGAATACGCCCGATCGTGACCAGGCGTATGGTGTCGTCGCTCAACGGAGCGGCCTCCTCCCTGTGCGGGTGGGGCCGCCCGCCGACACCGGAGTGCGGTCGCGGCAGGCAGCGGTGTAGGCGGCGAGCAGCGCCGCTTGCGAGTTCCGCCAGGAGAGCTGTCCGCTGATCCGCTCCTGGCCGATCTTGCCCATCTCGGCGCGCTTCGCCGGATCGTCCAGCAGCAGCGCGACGAGCTTCGCGAATTCGGCCTCGTCGTTGGCGGGCGCGTAGACGGCGGCGTCGCCGGCGGAGACGCGTGCCTCGCGGAGGTCGAACGAGACGATCGGCCGGCCCATGGCCATGTACTCCAGGACCTTGTTCATGGTCGACACGTCGTTGAGCGGATTGCGCGGGTCGGGTGAGAGGCACACGTCCGCGGTGGACAGATAGCGCACCAGGTCGGCGTCCGGGATGCGTCCGGTGAACTGCACCTGTTCGGAGAGGCCGAGCTGCCGGGACAGCTCCACCATGGCGTCGAAGGCGTCGCCGGAGCCGACGAACACCGCGTGCCAGTCGGTCCGGCCGAGGTCGTCGCGCAGTTTCGCGAGCGCCCGCAGGGCGTAGTCGACCCCGTCCTGCGGGCCCATGACGCCGAGGTAGCACAGCAGATGGGGCTTGCCGCGCTTGAGTTCCGGCTCGGGCGGTACCGGCTGGAACCGGTCGGTCTGCGGCGCGCTGCGCACCACGAAGACGTCCTGCGGCCGCTGCCCGCCACGGCCGACCGCGACGTCCCGGTAGCTCTCGTTGGTGGCGAGCACGACGTCCGCGGCCCGGTAGGTCATCCGTTCCAGTGCGCACACGCCGCGATAGAGCAGGTCCTCGCCGCGGTCGAACCGGGAGAGGTACAGCTCGGGCACCAGGTCGTGCTGGTCGAAGACGAACCGGGCGCCGCGCCGCTTCATCCACAGCGCGGGCAGGAACAGCAGGTCGGGCGGGTTGCAGGCGTGGACCACGTCGACCGGGCCGACCCTGCGGGCCAGCCGGAGCGTGTGCCACAGCGCGGATCCGTACTCCCGCAGATAGCCGGCGGGTCCGCCGGTGGCGGCGCGCAACGGGTAGCGGTGGATCCGCACCCCGTCGATCACCGCCTCCGGCTCGGTGTCCCGTCTGGTTCCCCGCGGGCAGATGACGTGGACCTCCCAGCCCGCGTCGCGCAGCGTCGTGCACTCCTGCCAGACCCGCCGGTCGAAGGGCACCGACAGGTTCTCCACGAGGATCAGCGCGCGCCGGCCGGTCCTGTCGGTGCCGGTCGTCTCGTCGGACGATGTGTTACCAAGCAAGGCCCATGTACCCCGGTTCGGTCCGGCGCGCGTCGGCGTCGGGAAGGTGGATGAGATCGATGAGCACGGGGCCCTCGCCGTGGGGCAGTGCCGACAGGACGGCCGGGTCCCTGGTGCCGACCAGGCAGACCTCGGCGTGGTCGAGCACCTCTTCGACGGAGTCCGCGAGGAGGTGTGCGAGGTGGGGCAGCCGGGTTTCGATGTACTCGCGGTTCGCGCCGAGCAGCCTGGAGAGGCTGACGTTGGCGTCGTAGATCTTCAGGTCGTACCCCTTGCCGAAGAGACGTTCCGCCAGTTCGACGAGCGGGCTCTCGCGGAGGTCGTCGGTGCCGGGTTTGAAGGACAGCCCGAACAGTCCGGCCCGGCGTTTTCCGGTGCGCTCGACCATCTCCACCGCGCGTTGCAGATGGGCGGAGTTGGAGGGCAGGACGTGGGACAGGATGGGCACCGAGACGTCGGCCCGCTGTGCCGCGTGGACCAGACTGCGCAGGTCCTTGGGCAGGCAGGAGCCGCCGAAGGCGAAGCCGGGCCGCAGGTAGGCGGGGCTGATGTTCAGCTTGCGGTCGGCCAGGAACACGTCGATGACCTGGTGCGAGTCCACGCCGAGCGCCTGGCAGACGGCGCCCAGTTCGTTCGCGAAGCCGATCTTGAGGCCGTGGAAGGCGTTGTCGGCGTACTTGATCGCCTCGGCCGTCGGGACCGGTACCCGGAACACCTCGCCGGGCAGGCCGTCGTACAGCGCCCGTACCGCGTCGCCGCTCGCCCGGTCGAGTTCGCCGATGACGGTCTTGGGCGGGTCGAAGAAGTCCCGCACGCTGGTGCCCTCGCGCAGGAACTCCGGGTTGACCGCGACCCCGACGTCCACCCCGGCCGTGCCGCCGACGTACTTCTCCAGGATCGGCAGGAGCAGGTTCAGGCAGGTGCCCGGGAGCATGGTGCTGCGGAACACGACGGTGTGCCGCCCGCCCCGCTCGGCGAGCGCGGCGCCGATCTCCTCGGTGACGCGCTCCAAATAGGTGGTGCACAGGCTGCCGTTGGCCTCCGAGGGTGTGCCCACGCAGACCAGCGAGATCTCGCTGCCCATGATCGCCTCACGGACGTCGTCCGTGGCTCTCAGGGCGCCGGTCCGTACGACGTCGGCGATGAGTTCGCCGATACGTTCCTCCACCACCGGGGCCTTGCCGTCGTTGACCAGGTCGACCTTGACCTGGTTGACGTCCACCCCGATGACCTCGTGCCCCATGCTGGCCAGGCACGCGGCTGATACGCAGCCCACGTAGCCGAGCCCGAAAACGCTGACCTTCATGATCCGTTTCTCCCCCCATGCAGACCCTCCCGGCCTGCGGTCCGTGCGCCTACCGGCTTCCTGAGCCGCAGTCCCCCGCGCATCAGTACGCCCCGTGTCCGTAGAGCACCGCGCGTAGCGTCTTCCACAAGATCACCGTGTCCAGGGCGAGCGACCAGTCCTCCACGTACCGCAGATCGAGGCGGACCGCCTCGTCCCACGGGAGGTCGCTGCGCCCGCTGATCTGCCACAGACCGGTGAGTCCGGGTTTCACCAGCAGCCGCCGCCGGATGTCCGGGCCGTACGCCGCGGACTCCTCCGGCAGCGGGGGTCTCGGGCCGACGAGCGACATCGATCCGGTGAGTACGTTGAACAGCTGCGGGAGTTCGTCGATCGAGTACCGGCGCAGTACCGCCCCCAGCCGGGTCACGCGCGGGTCCCGGCGGAGCTTGAACAGCAGGCCGGCGCCCTCGTTGAGGTCGGCCAGTTCGGTTCGTGCCCGGTCCGCCCCGACGACCATGGTGCGGAACTTGAAGATGGTGAACTCGCGGCCGTCCTTGCCGACTCTTCGCTGGCGGTAGAGCGCCGCGCCTCTGCTGTCCATCAGCACGAGCAGCCCGACGAGCACCATCAGCGGTGCGAAGAGCAGCAGCAGGACGGCCGCGCCCATCCGGTCGACGACCCCTTTGACGGCCCGGCGGCCCCCGGTGAAAGTGGGCATGCTGACTCGCAGCAGCGGAATCCCGAGCACCGCGTCGACGTGCAGCCGCGGGCCGGCCACCTCCATCAGTACGGGGGCCACGACCATCTCGGCTTCGCTGCCTTCGAGGTTCCAGGCCAGCCGCTGCAGCCGGTCCGGTGACCAGTGCGGGTCCGGTGTGACGGCGACGACCCGGTAGCCGTCGCGCCGGACGTGGTTGGCGACATCCGCCAGCCGGCCGACGACCGGCACTCCGTCCAGTTGGTCACCGTCCGGCCCGAGACCGTCCGTCGTGCACACCCCGTCCACCTGCCAGCCGAGGTGCGGGAACTTGCGGGTGCGGTTGATCAGGTCGCGCACGGTGGCCGGGCTCCCGGCGGCGAGCACCGGTCTCAGGCACCGTCCTTCCTTACGCTGTTTGTGGAGCCGAAGGCGCAGCAGATACCGCGCGGTCATGGTGACGATCGCGATCGCGGGAATCGCGACGAAGATCCAGAGTTTGATGTTGCGCGAGGTCAGGGCGATTCCGCCGAGTGCCAGTACGACGGCCGCCGTGAACAGCGAGCGTCCGAGCCGGCGGAATTCCTCGGCCCCCTGGCCGAGCACGGCCGGAGCCCACGACCGGCTCACCGCGAGGGCTCCCAGCACCAGCAGTTCGGTGCCGAAGGCGAGAATCACCCATTTCTCGTGCCAGTTGGCCGCGTCCCGGGCCCCGAAGAAGTTGCCTATCCCCGCCACCACGACGGCGGTCGCCACCGTATCGGTGATGATCACGGTACGGCGGTAGCGCTGTTCCCAGTCGCTCGCGGGCCGGCTGATGGTCTCGTTCGCCAGTCGCCCGCGTGCCGACGGAAAAGGGTTGACTAGATCCCCCCGTTGCACAGAACCCCCCAGGTCCCCAGTGGTTCGACGTGTTCGTACGACACCGCCCCTCCCCCCGGGAGGCCCCCGCCTCCCGCACCGGTCCTCCCCCCGGGAGGCACCGCCCCCCGTGTCGCGCCGTTCCCTCTCCTCGGGAGGCCCCCGCCTCCCGCGCATGACGATTCCGTCGTGCGGGCGTTACTTGGTCGACGCACCCCGGCTACGGCGGACTCGAAGGTCGTGCCGGACTCTCAAGGTGCGCGGAATCCCCTCGGAACCCCGGGTGCTCCCCGCACTCGATGGCTCCTCCCGGGCTCCGGGAATGGATCACTGCCGCGTCGGGCGTCTGGGACGCGACTACTACCTGTCTATGGCGCCAAACCTTTTGATCATTATTTGTCGCCATGTGTCCGAACAGCTGAAGCACGGTCAATCTAGACCATGAAGACCAGTATGTAGAGGGGATGTGTGCAACTTGCGCTCATCTTTTGAGTCTTGAGAGTGCCTTGACGAAAAACGCGTGCCGTGTGACCTGTGAACCGCACCGGGGTCCGTGGAAGCTATGCGCGTTGACTCCAGTCGCCGACCGGGGCCCGCGGTGGGCGTGATGGCCGTTCACGCGCTAGTGGGACGGGGTGCGCCCGGTCGAACCGTGAAAGCGCTGGTAGCCGAACCGGGTGATCCGCTTCGCGGTGCCGGGACGGGCGCCGGGGAGACCGCGCGAGGGCCGGCGGTTCTTGATCAACTCCCTTTCGCGGGAGCCGATCCGGGCTCCGCCAGGACCCGCTCCGAGGCGTCGGCGACACTACCGATCGAGTCGCCGACGCCGTCCTCAAGAGGCCGTCCGTTCCACATGAAAGGCCTGTAATGACCGCCCGCGTCCGAATGACGAACCGGCCGAGCCCTCACAAGTGGCCTACGCGACCGCTTCTCCCGCAACCGCCCCTCCCGTACCGGCGATCCCGGTCACGCCGGCCCCGTCCGTGCGGGCCCGGCCGTCACGGGCCGGCTTGTCGAACTGGGTTCGGTACAGCTGTGCGTACCGGCCGCCCGCGGCCAGCAGCTCGTCGTGCGTGCCGCGTTCGACGATGTGGCCCGCCTCCACCACCAGGATCAGGTCGGCGGCCCGTACCGTCGACAGCCGGTGGGCGATGACGACGGCGGTGCGTCCCTCCAGGGCCTCGGCGAGGGCCGCCTGGACGGCGGCCTCCGAGGTGTTGTCCAGGTGGGCGGTGGCCTCGTCGAGGACGACGACGCGCTGGCGGGCGAGGAGCAGCCGGGCGATGGTCATGCGCTGGCGTTCGCCGCCGGAGAGCCGGTAGCCGCGCTCGCCGACCACCGTGTCGAGGCCGTCGGGCAGGGAGCGCACGAGGTCTTCGAGGCGGGCCCGGCGCAGTACGTCCCACAGGTCGTCCTCGGCGGCGTCCGGCCGGGCGAGGAGGAGGTTGGCGCGGACCGACTCGTGGAAGAGGTGGCCGTCCTGGGTGACCATGCCGAGGGTCGCGCGCATCGACTCGGCGCTCAGTTCGCGGACGTCGACGCCGCCGATGCGTACGGAGCCCCCGTCGGCGTCGTACAGCCGGGGCAGCAGTGCGGCGACGGTCGACTTGCCCGCGCCGGACGAGCCGACGAGGGCGACGGTCTGGCCGGGTTCCGCGCGGAAGGAGATGCCGTGCAGGACCTCGGCGCCGCCCCGGGTGTCGAGCGCGGCGACCTCCTCCAGGGAGGCGAGGGAGACCTTGTCGGCGGACGGGTACGCGAAGCGGACGTCGGTGAACTCGACGGAGGCCGGCCCCTCGGGCACCGCGCGGGCGTCCGGCTTCTCCTCGATGAGCGGCTTCAGGTCGAGCACCTCGAAGACGCGCTCGAAGCTGACCAGGGCGCTCATGACCTCGACGCGTGCCCCGGCGAGCGAGGTGAGGGGCGCGTACAGGCGGGTCAGCAGCAGGGCCAGCGAGACGACGGCGCCCGGTTCCAGGCTGCCGCGCAGGGCGTACCAGCCGCCGAGGCCGTAGACCAGCGCGAGGGCCAGGGCGGAGACGAGGGTGAGGGCCGTGATGAACACGGTCTGCGCCATCGCCGTGCGCACCCCGATGTCCCGTACGCGGCGCGCGCGGGCCGCGAACTCCGCGGACTCCTCGGCGGGCCGGCCGAAGAGTTTGATCAGGGTGGCGCCCGGCGCGGAGAAGCGTTCGGTCATCCGCGTGCCCATCGCGGCGTTGAGGTCGGCGGCCTCGCGCTGGAGTTTCGCCATGCGCCTGCCCACCCGGCGGGCCGGGATCACGAACACCGGGAGCAGGACGAGCGCCAGCAGGGTGATCTGCCAGGACAGGGTGAGCATCACGGCGAGCGTGAGCAGCAGGGTCACGACATTGCCGACCACTCCGGAGAGGGTGTTGCTGAAGGCGCGCTGGGCACCGATCACGTCGTTGTTGAGACGACTGACGAGCGCGCCCGTACGAGTGCGTGTGAAGAACGCGACCGGCATGCGCTGCACATGATCGAACACGGCTGTCCGCAGATCGACGATGAGTCCCTCGCCCAGCGTCGCGGAGAACCAGCGGCTCACCAGGCCGAGGGCCGCCTCGGCGACCGCGATCACCGCGATGAGCAGGGCGAGCCGGACGACCGTCGCCTCGTCGCCGCCGGCCACGATCGCGTCCACCACGCGTCCGGCGAGGACCGGCGTGGCCACGGCGAGCAGGGCCGTCGCCACGCTCAGCACCACGAACTGCGCGATCCGGCGCCGGTGCGGGCGGGCGAATCCGGCGATACGTCGGAGGGTGGCGCGGGCGAAGGGCCGGCGCTCCCGCTGGGCGTTCATGACGCTGTACAACTGCGTCCAGGCTGTCGTCTCCATACTCATGGGACCGACCGTAGAACCTCAAGTTTTATTGAGGTCAAGGGAATGACGATGACACTCACCGAAACGAATTACCTTCCCGGCATCCCGGCCCCCGCCGAGGCGGGCGACGCGAGGCCGTGCGCAGCGTGTCAGCCCTTGTCCCCGTGTCCGCAACCCCCCGTTGGTGCGGCACGGAAAGCCTCTTGCGATGTGACGGTCGAACGGCTCCCCCACAGCCTCCCCAGACGCCTTCCGGTCCGGCAGATCCTCTGTCTGCTCCCGCTCGCCCTCGTGGCCGTGGTCGCGGTGCAGCACCGGTCCGTGCTGGCGGAGGGCTTCGGGTATCTCGCCTCGGCGAAATGGCCCTGGCTGCTGGCAGCTGCCGCCGCGACCTGTATGACGTGGGTGGCGGCCTCCGTCACCCGGCAGGGCGCCCTCGTCCAGAAGCTGCCCAAACGGCGGCTGCTGGCGACGCAGTTCGCGGCGGGCGCGGCCAACCACCTCCTGCCGACCGGCCTCGGCGCGAGCGCCGTCAATCTGCGGTTCATGACGGTGTGCGGGGTTCCGCTGACCCGTTCGTCGTCCGCGCTCGCGCTGTATCTGCTGGCGGAGTCCGTCGCACGGGTCGGGCTGCTGCTGGGCCTGCTGATCGCCTTCCCGGACGCGCTGCGGGTCGGCGGGCTCCTCCCGGACGGCGCGGTGGGGCCGCTGCTGCTGACCGTCGGCGCGGTGGTGCTCGTCGCGGTGACGGTCCTGCTGCTCGTACGACGGGTGCGTACCGCCGTGTTCTCCTTCCTGCGGACCGCGCTGGGCGAGGCCCGGTCGGTGCACACGCGGCCCGTTCGCGCGCTGGCCCTGTGGGGCGGCTCGTTCTCGTTCCCCGTCTTCCAGGCGGCGGGGCTGGCCGCGGTCGGCCAGGCGCTGGGCCTGCCGGTGCCGCCGCTGCACATCGCGGTCGCCTACCTGGCGGCCACGGTCGCCGTCGCGCTGGTCCCGACGCCGGGCGGGATCGGCTCGGTGGAGGCCGCGCTGATCGTGGCGCTGGTCGCGGCGGGCGGGCCCGCCGCCCTGGCGACGGCGGTGGTGCTCGCCTACCGCATCATCACGGTCTGGCTCCCGCTGCTACCGGGGGCGCTCACGCTGGGCGCGCTGGTGCGGCTGAAGATGATCTGAGCGGGTGCGCTGGCCGCTTGGTGGAGTGTCGTGGCGGTTGCGCTGGGCCGCTTGCTGAAGTGTGGCGGCTGCGGGTGCGCTGGGCCGCTTGCCGAAGTGCCGCTTGCCGGAGTGTCGCGGCTGCGGTTGCGCTGTGCCGCTTGCGGGAGTGTCGCGGCTGCGGTTGCGCTGTGCCGCTTGCGGGAGTGTCGCGGCTGCGGGGGGTGTGTGGCTGGCCGCGCCGTTCCCCGCGCCCCTGAAGGCGGGGCTGCGCCCCTGCCTTCCGCGCACGCTGCGCCCCTGTCGTCAGGGCGGTTCGTGACTTGTGAGGTGCCTGTGTCGATGGATCCAGGCCAACTTGGTACCTGGCCCGGAACAGCCTCGCCGTCGGCCCGCCGGGGCGGACGGCAGGGCGGACTCGGTTCCCGTACCGGCCGGAGCGGGCGTCAACAGGCCCGGAGATGTACCGAGTTGGCGGCGTTGTCCGTGGGAGATGGCCTGACCTGTGCGGCTGCGCCGCGAAGCATCCGCGCGCATGTAGCAAGATGAGCCAGTCCCGCCGGTCGACACCATGTCAGGACCGACGGGCCGGCACATCCCGGAATCGAGCAGCAGGTGGCTACCAGGTGACGACACACATGACGGGCGTACGCCCTGTCCCCCGCACGACGGGAGGCAGTCGGTGAACCGAGACCTCACTGCCCACGACTGGATCCTGGCAGGCGTCTGGCTGATCGCCGGGCTCGTGGCGACGGTCCTGCTCCGCTTTCTGCTGCGCTGGCTGGGCAAGCACGCGACCCGTACCCGGTGGACCGGCGACGACGTCCTCGTCGACGCGCTGCGCGCGCTGGTACCCGTCGCGGCGATCACCGGCGGAGTGGCCGCCGCGGCGGCGGCACTGCCGCTGTCCGGCAAGGTCAACCACACCGTCAACCAGATCCTGACGGTCCTGGTCATGCTCGCCGCCACCATCACCGTGGCCCGTGTCCTCGCCGGTCTGGTGCGGGCGGTCACCCAGTCCCGTTCCGGTGTCGCCGGTTCGGCCTCGATCTTCGTCAACATCACCCGGGTCGTCGTCCTGGCCATCGGCTGCCTGGTCGTGCTGCAGACCCTGGGGATATCGATAGCCCCGCTGCTCACGGCCCTGGGCGTCGGCGGTCTCGCGGTGGCGCTGGCCCTCCAGGACACCCTCGCCAACCTCTTCGCGGGCATCCACATCCTCGCCTCGAAGACGATCCAGCCCGGCGACTACATCCGTCTCACCAGCGGGGAGGAGGGGTACGTCGTCGACATCAACTGGCGCAACACCGTCGTACGCAACCTCTCCAACAACCTGGTCATCATCCCGAACGCCCAGCTGTCCAGCACCAACATGACCAACTACAGCCGGCCGGAACAGGAGATGACCCTGATGGTGCAGGTCGGCGTCGGGTACGACAGCGACCTGGAGCACGTGGAGCGCGTCACCTCCGAGGTCGTGACCGAGGTCATGACGGAGATCGACGGCGCGATGCCCGAGCACGAACCCGCCATCCGCTTCCACACGTTCGGGGACTCGCGGATCAGCTTCACGGTGATCCTGGGCGTCGGCGAGTTCAGCGACCAGTACCGGATCAAGCACGAGTTCATCAAGCGGCTGCACAAGCGGTACCGCCTCGAAGGCATCCGCATCCCCTCCCCCGCGCGCACGGTCGCGCTCCAGCAGAACGGCGTGGCGATTCCCCCGCAGCGCGACGGTTCCCTCTCCCTCCCGTAGAACAGGGAGGACGGAGAGAACGTCGAGACGAAGGCGGGGCGCGGGGACATGACGGTGCTCGGGGTCGACATCGGTACGTCCAGCAGCAAGGGCGTGCTGGTGGACGAGGACGGAACGGTCCTCGCGACGGCCGTACGGCCGCACACGGTCGACCGGCCGCGCCCCGGACACGTCGAGATGGACGCACGGGTGTGGTGGGACGAGTTCGCCTCCCTCGCCCGGGAGTTGCTGACGTCCCCGCACGACGGCGCGTCCGTCACCGCGGTCGGCGTCAGCGGGATGGGCCCGTGCGTCACGCTCACCGACGCGGCGGACACCCCGCTGCGTCCGGCGATCCTGTACGGCGTCGACACCCGCGCCACCGAGCAGATCGCCCGCCTGGAGGCCGAGTTGGGCCGTGACGCCGTACTGCGGCGCTGCGGCTCCCTGCTTTCCACCCAGGCCGTGGGCCCCAAGATCGCCTGGCTGGCGGAGCACGAACCGGAGACGGTCGCGCGGGCCCGGCGCCTCTACATGCCCAGCTCGTACCTGGTGCGACGGCTCACCGGGGCCTACACGCTCGACCACCACTCGGCGAGCCAGGCCGTCCCGCTGTACGACTCCGTCGCCCAGGAGTGGTACGCACCGTGGACGCGGCACATCGCACCCTGGCTGGAGCCGCCCCGGCTGCTGTGGCCCGGGGACATCGCCGGGCGGGTCACGGCAGAGGCCGCGGACGCCACCGGCCTGCCCGTCGGAGTCCCGGTGATCACCGGCACGGTCGACGCTTGGTCCGAGGCGCTGAGCGTGGGGGCCCAACACACGGGTGACCTCATGCTCATGTACGGCAGCACCATGTTCCTGATCCACACCCTGGCGGACCGTCTGCTGGTGCCCGAGCTGTGGAGCACGGTCGGGGCCCTGCCCGGCACCCGCAGCCTCGCGGGCGGCATGGCCACGTCCGGTGTGATCACGGACTGGCTGCGGGAGTTGTCCGGGGCGCCCGACCACGCGACCCTGCTCGCCGAGGCCGCAGAGTCCGGGCCGGGTGCGCGCGGGCTGCTGATGCTCCCGTACTTCGCGGGCGAGCGGACTCCGGTGGCCGATCCGCACGCCCGGGGTGTGATCGCCGGGCTGACGATCGAGCACACCCGCGGCGATCTCTACCGCGCCGCTCTGGAGGCCACGGCCTTCGGCGTCCGGCACAACGTGGAGGCGATGCGTGCGGCCGGGGCGGACGTCCGCCGGGTCGTCGCCGTGGGCGGCGGCGTCCGCGGCGGCCTGTGGACCGGGATCGTCTCCTCGGTGACCGGCCTGGAGCAGGAGGTCAGGACCGTGTCGCTCGGCGCGAGTTACGGGGCCGCGTTCCTGGCCGCCGGCGCGGTCGGCGACCCGCGCATCGACGCGTGGAACCCGGTACGCGAGCGGGTCGCCCCCGACCCGCTCCTGCGCGCCCGCTACGACGAGTTGTACGCCCTGTATCTCGGGCTGTATCCGGCGACTCGGGACATCTCCCACGCGCTGGCCGGACACCAGCTGTCCGGACACCAGTCGTCCACGGACGGGGTGTCCGTGGACAGGGCGTCCGTGGACAGGCAGTCCCGTGACGGGCAGCGCCACGACAGGCAGTCCCGCGACGGGCAGTCCGCTCGCCGGCGGGACGCCCACGGCTGAGCGTCCCGCACGGCGGCCCTCATCGTGGGCTCAGTGGGCGCTGACCAGCCCCTGAGGCGTGTCGCTCCCCGCCGCCCGCTTGGCGCTGCGCAGCGCGGCGATGCCGATGAAGACCATCGACGACAGGCCCGCGATCGCGAAGGCGGTGAAGCCCCGGTCGCCGTTCCCGGCGGCGAGCAACTGGCCGCCCAGCCAGGGACCGAACACCGCGCCGAAGCGGCCCATGCCCGAGGTCCAGCCGACGGCGGTGGCGCGGCTGTCGGGGGTGGAGCGGATCGAGACCGTCGCGTAGATCATGACCTGGGCGCTGTTGAGGAACACCCCGGTGAGGAAGACGACCAGGAAGGTGAGCGCCAGCGGCATGTGGACGCTGAGCAGGA
Organism: Streptomyces sp. NPDC127119; assembly: GCF_042677425.1. Taxonomy (NCBI): domain Bacteria; kingdom Bacillati; phylum Actinomycetota; class Actinomycetes; order Kitasatosporales; family Streptomycetaceae; genus Streptomyces; species Streptomyces sp. NPDC127119. The sequence continues at coordinate 102,951 of NZ_JBHXTO010000011.1, forward strand.
AGACCCCCGCGGCGGTCAGCGCGAACCAGAGCGACGAGATGCGCGGGGCGCCGAACCGGTCGGCGGCCCGTCCGGCGACCAGCATCCCGACGATGCCGCCGAGGTTGAAGAGGACGACGAAGGTCAGGGCCGAGCCCAGTTCGTACCCCTCGGCGCGCATCAGCGTGGGCAGCCAGGTGGCGACTCCGTAGACCAGCAGCAGACCGCCGAAGGAGGCCAGCCAGTACAGCAGGGTCTGGGTCCACTCGCCGCCGCGGAACAGGTTCGCGAGGGCGTTCCAGCGGTCGCCCGCGGCCTTCTTGCCGGTCTCGGCGGGCAGTTCGACCTCGAAGCGGCCGGCCAGTGCGCGGGCCTCCTCGGTGCGGCCCCTGGCGACGAGGAAGCTCAGCGACTCGGGCATGAACTTCGCGAGCGCCGGGACGAAGAGCAGCGGGACCACGCAGACCCAGAACGCGGCACGCCAGCCTAGGGGTTCCACGATCCACAGGGCCACATAGGCGGAGAGGATGCCGCCCGCGTGGTGGGCGGTCATCAGCAGGCCGATGGTGAGGGCGGCGCGGGTGCGCGGGGCGTAGTCGGAGACCATGCTGATCGCGGTGGGCAGCAGCCCGCCGAGGCCGACACCGGCGAGGGTCCGGCCGAGGCCGAAGACCGCCACGCCGCCCGACAGGGCGCAGAGGCCGGAGGCCAGCGAGAAGAGCGTGACGCAGGCGACCATCAGCTTCTTGCGGCCCACCCGGTCGGCGACGGTCCCCGCGGTCAGCGCGCCGATCAGCATGCCGAAGGTGGCGTAACTGCCGAGGTCGCCCGCCCGGTCCGGGGTGAGGCCGAGGGACTTCTCGGCCAGCATGTGCGGCAGCACGGAGCCGTAGATGAACATGTCGAGGCCGTCGAAGAGCACGGCCAGCCAGCACAGGCCCAGGACCAGGAGGGCCATTCTGCTGCCGCGTGAGGACAGGGCGAAGGAGGAAGAGGAGGGGGACATCGTTGTTCCTCTCGTCCAGGAGCCGGGTTCCTGGAGGGGATTCGGGAGGTGGGCCGCGCGATCCGTGCGACTGACGGCCGACGGCTGACCCGGTGATGCGCTTGACGCTAGGAATCCGCCCCATAATTGTCAACGTTTTTGTCAACAATCACAGGAACCGGCGAGGTGCGCGGTCGCCGGAACGGCAACCGGTGGCGGGGCGGCCTACGGAGCGGAAACCGGCGGAGTGCCGTGGGTGTGGAAGGACTCGATGGTCTTCAGACCCCACGCCTGGCCCTTCTTGCGCTCGTTCTCCGTCCAGGTGACCAGTGGCCAGTCAGGGGCCAGTACCAGCCTGGTGAGCGGGTTGCACAGTTCGATCCGGTTGCCGCCGGGCTCGTACACGTACAGGAAGAACGTCTGCTGGATGGCGTGCTTGTGCGGGCCCGTCTCGATGAACACACCGGTGTCCAGGGCGAGATCGGCGGCGCGCAGGATGTCCTCACGGGTGTCCGTGGCGAACGCGATGTGGTGCAGGCGCCCGGTCGAGCCGGTCCAGTCCTCGGTGTAGACGACGTCGTACGACTTGCTGCTGAAGGTCAGCCACTGGGCGGCGATCCTGCCGTCGTCGAGCTGGATCTGCTCGGTGGGGCGGGCGCCGAGCACCTCGTGGACGAAGCCGCCGTTCGAACCGACGTCGGCGGCGAGGAAGTTGACGTGGTCCAGACGGCGTACGCCCACACCGTGGCCGGGCTTGGCCTGCGGCTGGTTCTTCAGGCCCGGCTTCAGACCGTCCGGCGCCCTGTACCACTCGCTCTCCCAGTAGAGGGCGATCTCGTGGCCGTCGGGGTCGGTGGTGACGTACAGCGGGCCGAGGCCCGGCTCGTCCTCGACCCAGCGGCCGGTGCGGCCGGCGCTCTCGGCCTCCTTGACCCTGCGCTGGAGCGCCTCCTCGCTGGAGGCGCGCAGGGCGGTGCGGCGGATGCCGGACGTCCCGTGCGCGGTCAGGACGAGGCTGTGGTGTTCGTAGTCGTCCCAGGTCCGCAGGTAGACGGAGGTCCCGTCCGCCGAGCGGCCGTTCTCGGTCAGCCCGAGGTACTGGGTGAAGAACCGGACGCTGGCGTCCAGGTCGGGGGTGAGCAGTTCGACGTGCCCGAGGTGGGCGATGTCGCCGAGCGGCGGGGCCATGAGGCCTCCTCAGGGGTGGGGTGCGGCTCAGGAGCGGTACGCGGCCAGGGTGATGCGCGGCTCAGGCGGGCCGGGGGAAGACCGTGCCGTCGAAGATCTTGCGCGCGGTACGGACGACGGCGGTGCGCCGGGCGACGGGCGCGCCGCCCGGGAGGTCGTGGGCGAGGGCCGTCTCGATGTCGAGGAAGCCGGTGGGGTGCTCGATGCGCATCCGGTCCCCGTGCTCCGGCACGCTCACCACGCCCTCCCCGACCCCGCCCTCGACACGCAGTCCCGCGGCGACGCTCGCCGCGCCCAGGACCCCGATCGAGGTGTGGCAGCGCACAGGTATGAAGGTGCGCGTCATGACCGCGCCGCCGCCCGACGGGGGTGCGAGCAGGCTGAGTTTGGGCACGGTGGTGTTCTCCACATCGCCCAGGCCCATCAGTTTCCCGGCCTCCAGCCTGATCTCCCTCAGCCGTGCGGCGAGTTGCCGGTCCGCCTCCAGGTCGGCGGGCTCCTCACAGCCGGTGACACCGAGCGAGGAGGCCGCGATCAGTACGGTCGGCATGCCGTTGTTCACACAGGTCACCGGGGTGCCGGCGACGAGGTCGCGCGCACGGCCGGTCGGCAGCAGCGGGCCGGTCCCCGGCGGGAACTCGATGACCACCGGCGCGGCGGACCCCGGTACACCGGAGATCTCGGCGGAGGACTCCGCCGAACCGGAGTAGTCGACGCGCCCGCCCGGCGTGGGGAACTCCGCGACGGCGAGGTCCCCGGTGTTCAACATGCGGATCCGTACGGAGGTACGGTCGCCGTCCGTTGGGACCAGGCCGCGCTCCACGGCGAAGGGGCCCACGCCCGCAAGGAGGTTGCCACAGTTCTGACGGTCACTCACCTCCGGTTGTTCAACGCCGACTTGGAGGAACAGGTAGTCGACGTCCGCCTCCGGGTCGGCGGACACGGAGACCACCGCCACCTTGCTCGTCAGGGGATGCGCACCGCCCAGGCCGTCGATCTGCCGCGGGTCGGGGCTGCCCATGATCCGCAGCAACAGGGCGTCGCGCGGGGCGGGTTCGGCGGGCAGGTCCCCGGCGAGGAAGTAGGCACCCTTGGAGGTGCCGCCGCGCATGAGCATGCAGCGCACCTCGTCGGTACGGGCTTCCGCGGGGGCCTGCGTACGGGGATCGGCGGCGCCGGTCACGACCCGCCTCCGTCCCGCTCACCGCGCCGCCCGCCGTCCCGCTCCCCCTCACGCTCCCGCTCGTACTCGTCGTACGACTGGTAGGAGACACCGAGGCGTACGAGGGTCTCGCGCAGGCCGTAGCGGTCGAGGCCGAGCTGACCCTCCTGGAAGGCGGCGCGGGCCCCGGCCTCCTTGGCCTCGCGGGCCTCGGACGCCTCGGCGGTCCTGCGGGCCCGCTCACGCGGCACGCACACCACCCCGTCGTCGTCGGCGATGATCACGTCGCCGGGACGGATCACCTGGCCGCCGACGACAATCGGCACATTCACGCTGCCGCCGGTCGCCTTGACCGTGCCCTGCGGGCTGACCGCGGCGGACCAGGCGGGGAAGCCCATCTCGCGCAGCTCCACGGTGTCCCGGATGCCCGCGTCGATGACCAGGCCGCGCACTCCGCGCCGCTGCAGCGCGGTGGCGAACAGTTCGCCGAACATGCCGTCGGTGGAGGGCGAGGTGGTCGTGACGACCAGGATGTCGCCCTCGCCGCACTGCTCGACGGCCGCGTGGATCATGAGGTTGTCGCCGGGCCAGGAGAGCACCGTGACCGCGGTGCCCGCGACCCTGGTGTCCTGCTGGACGGGGCGCAGACGGGTGCCGAGCAGGCCGGTGCGGCCCATCGCCTCGTGCACGGTGGCGACTCCGTAGGCGGCGAGCGCCTCGACGTCCTTCGCTTCCGCCTTCGGCGGGTCGGTGACGATCACGCCGCTCATGCCAGCTCCCCTGTGACCTGCGGATAGGGCCGCATGTACGCCTCGGCCATGGTCTTGTGGGCCAGACCCAGATTGGGTCCGGCGTTGCGCTTCAACTGGACACCGCGGCGGACGGCGAGGTCCGTGTAGTAGTCCCACAGGTGCTGCTGTGCGGCGAGGCACTCCATCGCCTTGCGCTTGGTCTCCCAGACCTCCGAGATGTCCAGGAGCACCTGCGGCTTGAAGCCGCACATCTCGGGCTGGTGGGGCTCGAAGAAGAACACCGGCGGGGCGCCGATGATCTCTCCCTCGGCCGGGTAGCCGATGGCCTGCGCGAGGACGCGGGCGTCCAGGGCCATGCGCGCGGCGGCCGGGTGGTCGCCGTTGTAGGGGTCGTCGAGCGGGTGCGTGAGCACGACGTCGGGCTGGGCCGCGCGGTAGACGCCCACCAGACGGTCGGTCAGTTCCGGGGTGACGGTCAGGGGGTAGTCGCCGGCGTCGAAGAAGACGACCTCGGCGCCGAGCCCGGCGGCTGCCGCCTCGGCCTCACCGCGGCGGATCCCCTTGATCTCCTCCAGGGACCTGCCCGCGCGCCACGCCTTCGCGGACTCGCCGCGCTCGCCGTAGGTCAGGCAGGCGATGGTGACCTTCTCACCGCGGGCGGCGGCGAGGGCGATGGCTCCTCCCGCCCGCCACACGAAGTCCCCGGCGTGGGCGGTGACGACGAGCGTCGACCGTGGGGTGTTGGGCGCGTTGCCGTGGGTCATACCTGCAATCTCCTTGCTGGACAGGCCGGTTGACCCACCCCGCGGCGTCATGCACGCGTTACGTCATTCACGCAGCGCGTCGATCACACCCGCGAGGTGGGAGCGGACGGCCTCTTCGGCCGCCCGCGGGTCCCGGGCCCTGATCGCGTCGATCATGGCCAGATGCTCACTCAGGGACTTCTGGGGGCGCCCCGGGCGCAGCGCGAGCTGGAAACGGTGGCGCACCAGCTGGGCGTTGAGCCGTTCCAGGAGTCCCACGGCCACCTGTTGGCCGCTGAACTGCCTGATGTGGGCGTGCAGTTCGTGGTTGAGGTCGGAGTAGGTCACCGGTTCGCCGTCGGCGACGGCCTTGGACATGGCCTCGCCCAGGGCGGTCAGCTGGTCCAGCTGCTCGTCGGTGGCCTCGACGGCCGCCTTGCCCGCGCACAGTCCTTCCAGGACCATGCGGCACTCGGTGATGGCGACCGCCTCCTCCACGGTCACCACGCGGACGCGGGAGCCGCGGTTGCGGATGCGTTCGACGAGTCCTTCCGACTCCAGCTCGATCAGGGCTGCGCGGACACTGGCCCGGGTGACCTCGAACTGCTCGGCGAGTTCGTTCTCCACGAGGCGTTGGGCCGGGGCCATGTCGCCCCGCAGGATGGCTTGCCGCAGCTGCGTGAGCGCGTGCTGCCTGGCTTGCTCTCCGGTGCTCGGACGGGCTTCTTTCGGCATGTGTGCCCTCCCTGAGTGAGTGCGTGTCGAACCTAAATCTAGACGAACAAGATTGTCAACAATTTTGTTCGTGATTTGGCTCGACACGCCCCTGCACCTCACGGCGGCTTGTCCATCACCTGCGGCCCGGTGGGGGTTGCTCGCGCAGTTCCCCGCGCCCCTAAAAGGCAAAAGACACCCCGCACCCCCGCCCCGTCAGGGGCGCGAGGAACGGCGCGAGCGACCCCCACCGGCCCGCACCCCACGACGGCCAGTCGCCAAACGGCGCCCCTCAGGGGCGCGGGGAACTGCGCGACCAGCCACAACGCACCCGCACCCGCACCCGGCGACAGCCAGTCCCCACGCGGCGCCCCCAGGGGCGCGGGGAACGGCGCGGCCAGCCGTAGCGTGCCCGCAGACGACGACGGCCAGTCGTCACACAGGGAACCCCGCGCTGCGCAGAACCCCCCGCCCCGCGTCCACCGCGAACACCTCGCACCCCCCACGCGCCGCAGCCCACTCAACCCCCTCCGCCCCCATCGCGAACCCCGCCGTCGCCACCGCGTCCGCCTCCGTCAGGGTGGGCGCCACCACGGTCAGGCTGAGCAGCCCGGTCGCCGGCAGACCCGTACGGCCGTCGAAGATGTGGTCCCCGCGCTCGTACCGCCCTGACGTGGCCACCGCCCCCTCCGTGACCTCCACGACCGCGCAGACGCGATCGGCCCGCTCGGGATGCCGTATCCCGATCCGCCAGGGCCGGCCCGCCGCGACCACGTCACCGCCCGCGTTGAGGCAGAACGTGGTCACCCCCGACGCCCGCAGCAGCTCGGCCCCACGCTGGACGGCCCAGCCCTTGACCATGGCGCAGGGATCGAGCCCCCGGCCGGGCAGCCGTACCTGGAACGCGCCGCCGCTCTCGACCCGGTACCGCTCGCACAGGTCGAGGACCTCGACGAGATCCGGGCTCAGCTCGTCGTCCGCCAGTTCGCCCCGGTCCAGCCGGGACACCTCGCTGTCGGGCAGGAAGGGGCTGAACCGCGCGTCGACCTCACGCAGCCAGGCGAACACCCGGTCCGCGGCGTCGACGGTGTCCCGGGCCGGGACGCCGTCCTCGATCCGCAGGGAGATCGGCAGCCCCATGATCTGCTCTACCCGATGGACCGGGCCGGTCACGGACGCTTCGACACCGGGTACGGCCACTGTCATCAGCCCCTCGCGTCGAGCGCCGCCTGCAGCGACTCGACGTATCCCTCGCTCGTGATCGTCGCCCCGGACACCGCGTCGATGTCGGCGCTCTGCGCCTCAAGCGTCGACGCGATGAGCTTCGGCACGGCCGCCTCGGTCTGCGGATGGTTCGGCTGCTGGAGCATCCGTACCGAACCGATGGTGTCGCCGTCGAAGGTGACCTCGACCTGGACGGTGCCCTTCTCGGTGTTCACCGCGGACCCCGCCACGACCTGGGACGCGGCGGCCGACGCGGACGGTGAGGAGGAGGCCGCCGCGGCGGACTCGGCCTGTGCGTCGATGGCGGCCTGCAGCGACTCCCGGTAACCGTCACTGGTGATCGTCGCCCCGGACACGGTGTCGACGTCGGCGCTCTGTACCTGGAGCGTCGACGCGATGAGCTTCGGCACGGCCGCCTCGGTCTGCGGATGGTTCGGCTGCTGGAGCAGCTTCACCGCCGTGATCTTGTCGCCGTCGAAGGTCACCTCGACCTGGACGGGACCCTTCTCGGTGTTCACCGTCGTGCCCTTGACCACCTGGGACGAGCCGTCCCCGGAGGAGGACGCGGAGGGCGTCGAGGCGGGCGCCGAGGCCTCGGTGGTCGTCGTCGTGCCGTCCGAGGGGGCGTAGCGCCACACCGGGATCAGGCCCGCGACGCTCAGGACCAGGACAGGTATTGCTCGCTTCACGATGTCTCTCTCATCCTCATCCCGCTCACGGTGTCTCTCAGCCCGCCAGGCTGAAGCGCTCGAAATGGATCTGCGGCTTGGGTACGCCCAGCTCGCGCAGGCTGCCGAGGACCGCGTTCATCATCGGCGGCGGCCCGCACAGGAAGACGTCCCGGTCGTTGATGTCCGGCACGAGCCGCGCGAGCTCGTGCGGTGCCAGCTTGTCGGGGCTGACGGGGCCGGACACCAGGTGCAGCTCGGCACCCTTGGCGTGGGCGAGTTCGCGCAGTTCCTCGTACAGGACCGCGTCCCGGTCGGAGCCCACCCGGTAGATGACCACGGCGTGCCCGTGCAGTTCCTCCAGCAGGGCCCGGATCGGGGTGACTCCGACGCCGCCCGCGATGAGTACGGCCTCGGAGCGGGTGCGGTGCATCGCGGTGAAGGCGCCGTACGGGCCTTCGGCGAAGACCCGCGTGCCCACCTTGAGGTGCCGCAGGGCGGCGGTGCCGTCACCGGCGGTCTTGGCGGTGAGCCGCAGCGAGCGGCCGTCGGGGGCCGCCGACAGGGAGAACGGGTTGGCCTGCCACCAGCGGTCCCTGGTGAGGAACCGCCACAGGAAGAACTGCCCGGCGCGGGCCGGCAGCCGGTCGAGGTCGCGTCCCGTGATGTGGACGGACACGACGGTGTCGGACTCGGGCACCACGGCGGAGACCCGCAGCTGGTGGCGCATGTTCCGCCACAGCGGCAGCACGACCCGGCCCAGGAGCACCGCGCCGAGGGCGACGCCCCACAGCACGTACCAGTACGTCGTGGCGGCGGACGACGCGGTGAACGTCGTACCGGCCGCGACCTGGTGCGTGAACGCCAGCACCACCGCGACGTACGTGTACAGGTGGATGAAGTGCCAGGTCTCGTAGGCGAGCCTGCGGCGGGCGAAGCGGGCCGAGACCCCGCCGATCACAAGGATCAGGCCGAGCGCGACGATCGCGCGGAACACACCCTCGACGGTCTGACCGAGGTCGATCAGCTGGTTCACCGGGTCCATCGAGGACGACTGGGCGTAGCCGAAGGTGATGAACACGGCGTGCCCGAGCAGGGTGAAGAGCAGGCCGAAGCCCACCCAGCGGTGCCAGGAGGTCAGCCGGTCCATGCCGATACGGCGGTCGAACCACGGGAGCCGAGCGACCAGCAGCAGCTGGAAGGCCATGAGGAGCGCGCCGTACAGGCCGACGAGTCTGCCCAGCACGATGAGGGCGTTCGAGGCGAACCCTGCCTGGATGAAGAACACGGTCACGACGACCACGTTCAGGGCCAGCACGCCGTACAGGCCGGCGCGGGCCACCGTCTTGGGGCGCACCGCCGCGGTCGGCGGCGGAACGGTCGTCTGGACAGTCGTCACGGACGGCAACTCCTTGATCGGGTCCTCGGACCCTCGAATCGGGCCCTGGATCCTCATTCGGGTCCTGGGACTCCGAGCCTGCCTCGCCAACCCTGTCGTTTTCCTGTCGATGAACTTTCAAGTGTTTATCGATCTGGTCCCGGGGGGCCCTCGGCCATGACGCATCCGGCCACGTGAAGCACTATGGGCACGTGGAAAAAGTACGACTTCTCGTCGTGGACGACGACCCGCCCATCGCCGACCTGGTCGCGACGGTCGCCCGCTACGAGGGCTGGGAGGCGGTCACCGCGAACTCCGGCGAGGAGGCGCTGCACCGCGCCGCCGAGTTCCACCCGGACATCGTGGTGCTCGACCTGATGCTGCCGGGGCTCGACGGTTTCGCCGTCCTGGACCGCCTGCGCCTGTCCGGAACGATGGTCCCGGTCGTCTTCCTGACCGCCCGGGACGGCGTGGCGGACCGGGTCGCGGGCCTCACCAGGGGCGGTGACGACTATCTCGTCAAACCGTTCGCGGTGGAGGAGCTCATGGCCCGGCTGCGGACCGTGCTGCGCCGCAGCGCGGGACCCGCCTTCCAGCGGTCGGTGCTGACGGTCGCGGACCTCACGATGGACGAGGACACCCGCGAGGTGCGCCGGGGTCAGCGACTGCTGACGCTCACCCCGACCGAGTACGAGGTCCTGCGCTACCTGATGCGCAAGTCGCCCACCGTGCTGACCAAGGCCCAGATCCTCGACCACGTCTGGGAGTACGGCTTCGGCGGCCGCTCGAACGTGGTGGAGCTGGTCATCAGCCGTCTGCGCCGCAAACTCGACGGCGACCCCGACACGACCGCCGACGCCAAGGACGACGAGCCGCAGCTGATCCACACCGTACGGGGCGTCGGCTACGTCGTCCGGCAGGTCACCGAGTGATCGGCCGACCTGGCCGACTCCGCGTCAGGAACCGGCTGTTCCGCTCCTCGCCCCCGGTACGACGGTGACGGGACCGGCGGAGTGGTGAGCGTCAAGGGCAACCCCTCCTCACCCCTACCGATTTGACCCGGTTGCCTAGATCTTCCCGAACGTGCGCACGGTCGCTCGCGAGGCATTGACACCGGTGCGGCCACCTCCCCATCCTGATCACGCCCCGGCGGCCACCGGCGCGAACACCCCCCTCGCCCCACCGCACGGCACCGCTGTGCCCACGCGCGGCGATGAACACGAAGCGTGCGCCGCTGTTGCACGGTCCCGGGCCCAGACCTGGAACCGGATCCGATCCCACGTTCGGTCCCGGACCGCGCGGTCCGGCCGTGACCGAAGGAGAGCCCCGCGTGGCACGTGGACCACAGTCCGATCTGCCCGTCGGGGCGCTCCACGGGGTCGAGCGCCGCACGGGCCGGGATTCGGCGGGGCGGGTGGCGGAGCCGGCCGCGTGCCCCTGCGCCCGGGACGCGTACCGACCGCTGGAGGCCGGGCGGCCCCTGGAGGCCGAAAGGCCGTGCCCGACGCCTCAGTACACCGGCTTCGGTACGGCGACCGCGGCCAACGCCCGCTATCAGCAGCTCGTCTCCAGAGGCACGACGGCGCTGTCGGTCGTCCTCGACCTGCCCACACAGATGGGGTACGACTCCGACGCGCCGCTCGCCCTGGGCAAGGCCGGCGGGTCGGGAGTGGCCGTCGACTCCCTCGACGACATGCGGGTGCTGTTCGGCGGCATACCGCTCGACAGGGTGTCCACGTCGATGACGGTCAGGGCCCCGGCCGCGCTGTTGCTGCTGATGTACCAACTGGTGGGCGAGGAACAGGGCGTACCGGCCGACAGGCTGACCGGGACCGTCGTGTACGACGTGCTCACGGAGTACATGGCCCGGGGCAGCCGCATCTTCCCGCCCGAGCCGTCGCTCCGGCTGGTCGCCGACACCATCGGGTACTGCCGGACCCAGCTCCCCCGGTGGAACACCGTGTCCTTCTCGGGCTGCCACATGGCCGCGGCGGGGGCCACGGCGGCGCAGGAGGTCGCCTTCGCGCCGGCCGACGGCATCGCGTACGTGCGGACCGCGGTGGCGGCGGGGACGGACGTGGGCGACATCGCTCCGTGGCTGTCCTTCTCCTTCGCGGCGCGCGTCCCCGCGTCGGGAGAGGTCGCCGGGTTCCGGGCGGCACGACGGATCTGGGCGCGTGTGACGCGTGGGGAGTTCGGGGCGGAACACCCGGCGTCGTCGACGCCTCGTCCCGGTACGCGGAGACGCGGAGTGCTGTCTGCCGCGCACCCGCCCGAGGGGAACCGGATGACCGCCGACATCGAGGTGGCGGTCGTCGAACTGCTGGCCAGGATGGAGGAGTTGGGCGGCGCGGTCAGCGCCGTCGAACACGGTTGCCGGCAGAGCGAGATCGAGCGTTCGGCGCGCGACGCCACCCGGCGGGCCGACGCCCGCGAACGCGTCACGGCCGGCGCCGACGGTGCACGGCCCGACGGGGAGGAGCCTTGCGCGTTCCTTCTCGTCGACCCGGCCGTCGAGGCCCGGCAGGCCGAACGCATGGCGAAGTTACGGGCCTGGCGCAGCCATGAGCGGGTGGGCGCGGCACTGACCGGGATGCGGCGGACCGCCGCGGGCACCGGCAACGTGCTGTATGCGATGAAGGACGCCCTCGCCGCCGGTGCCACGGTCGGCGAAGTCTGCGACGCCTTGAGTGAAGTGTGGGGCACCTGCACCCCACGCGGCTTCTGACAGCGGTCCGCGGCCGATTGTCCACGAGCCCGGCGATACGGCACGCACCCGCCGATCGGTGTCACATCGGACTTCAATTGTATTACCTCCGGGTAAGGACGACGTGAACGCCGCATCCGATGACACGGGCCCTGCCCGGACGGGCAAAAGAACGGGCAATCTTCAAAGCGGACGAAGGCACTCGTCGTCGCGGCGAAGTGAACTTGCACACGCCCGACAGGCATTTGTTGAGCGACGCTCTGCTTTTCCGGAACCTCCCGCCGCGCGCCCCGGCAAGATCGAAACCTGACCTCATCGGGCCGGAGCGCAGAACGCGGATGCAAAGTAGATCACGCCAACACTTTCGCGCCATGCGGCCCGTGCGGCCTCCGTACGGAAAAAAACCTATGGCGGACGCGCGTATCACCTCGTCCGGGGAACCGCACTTTGCTCCGGCCTCGGGAAGCGGCGACCGCTAACACGATCACTTCGACGGTCGGCCGGTGGAGCCGCCGGCACACCAGAACCGGACAGTAATATTCCCTTTCACAGGGTTAAAAAAAAGACAACACAACACCTCCTATGGGCACCTTCTCGGAGTGATCCAGCCACCCGATCGGGCATGACTCACGGGTAATTTTGCCTCGCCATCGGTAAAAACACAGTTCAGAGCAGCAATGAGGGCATGCCCGAGAGCACTCGACCAGTCGCGGCACGCCAAATATTTGGCTGCTGGACATTGCCCGAATGAATGTCACAAACTTGCAGGGCTTCCGTCTCATACCACGTCGGAGGCGGGCCGGCTCCATGCTCAAAGATTGACAGGGGTGTTCCAAGCAGTGTTACGGGAACGCAGCAAATTACTCGAACAACTCGACGACGTGCTGATCCAGTCCTCGCGCGGCAGCGGCGTCATCGCCACCGTCAGCGGGGCCACCGCGGTGGGGAAGACAACGTTATTCCGCACTCTGACGGAACGGGCTGCCTCAGCGGGCACCATGGTGCTCAGTGCGGTGAGTTCGTCCGATGAGCGACATGTCCCCTACAGCGCACTCGCCCAACTCATGCATTCGATCAATGCCCACTCGTCCGCCACCGGGGCCGGGTACGCCGGGAACGCAGGCAGCGCCCGGCCCGACAGACAGTCGGGCCTGACCATCGTTCCCACGCCGCCCGACGCCCGGGACGATCCGCTGACCGTCGCACGGCAGACCTACCGGATCATCACGCAACTGGCGGCCCGACGGCCCGTGCTGATCGTCGTGGACGACGTCCAGCACACCGACCCGGCGACGCTTTCCTGCCTGCGCTATCTGGCTCAGCGCCTGAGCCAGCTGCCACTGGCGCTGGTCCTCATGCACGGTGTCTCCGTGGACGAGCAGCCGCCGCCCGTCCTGCACGATCTGCTGTACCGGACGAGCGCGAAGCACCTCTACCTGGAACCGTTCTCGCCGCTGGGCATCAAGGAACTGGCCGCGAACCGGCTCCCGTCGCCGCCTTCGGACCGGGTCGTCGTCGAGATGCACCGGATGAGCGGCGGCAATCCGCTGCTCGCCGAGGCACTCGTCGAGGAGCACCGGCTGCGCGCCGCATCCGCGCCCGCATCCGCCGCGGAGCCGACGTCCGTCGACGCGACGATCGGTCCCCTCTTCCACCAGGCGGTCCTCGCCTACCTGCACCGGCTCGGTCCGCGCGCGGTCCGGCTCGCCCAGTGCCTCGCGCTGCTGGACGCCCCGGTCAACCCCGTCCTGCTGAGTCGTCTGAGCGGCATCGACCCGGAACTGCTCAAACGTTACAGCCGGTTGTTCTCGGGCGTCGGCGCGCTGGACGGGCCCCGGCTGCGGCAGGCGGGGGTGCGACAGGCGATCCTCGGCGAGATGTCCCACCACAAGGTGACGCACCTGCGGTACCGCGCCGCCCGTCTGCTGCACGACAGCGGGGCCCCGCCCCAGACGGTCGCCGTGCACCTGGTGGGCATCGGCCCGCTGCACGAGGAGTGGGTGCTGCCCGTCCTCCGTACGGCCGCGGCCCAGTCGCTGGAGGAGGGAGCGCTACCGCAGGCCATCCGGTACCTGGAGCTGGCCCGTGAGTGCTCGTCGGACGAGACACAGCGCCTGTCGGTGAGGTCCCAGTACGCCTACGGCCAGTGGCAGCTCAGTCCCGCCGACTCCGCCCTGCACTTCCTCGGCCTCAAGGACGCCATACTCGAAGGAAAACTGACGGGGGACGACGCGTGGTGGATAGCCGAGGGCATGCTCTTCCACCTCAGCTTCGACGAAGCCGTGGAAGTGGTCGACCACCTCAACGACAACGACGAGGAGGCGGCGACCGCGCTGTACAGCACCCGGATGCTGATGGCCTCGGAGGTGCCCGGAGTGCTCGACCGGCTGAGCCGTCCGCTGGAGGCCACCACGGCGCCGGCGACGTCCCACTCGGAACTGCGTGCGAGGCACGCCCTCGCCCTCGTTCTGGAGCGGGGGGCCGACGAATACGCGGTGGCCCTGGCGGACCAGGCGTTCCAGGGCACCCGGAACAGGCCGACGTCGCAGCTGAGCGGCCTGCCCAAGGCACTTCTCGCCCTGTGCTACGCGGACCGGCTCGAAGCCGCCGACAAGTGGTACGAGGTGATCGCCGCCGACGCGGGCAACTCCGACGCTCCCGGCTGGCGGGCCCAGGGTGAGTGCGTCGGCGCGCTGATCGCGCTGCGGCGCGGCCGGCTGGACGATGCCGTGCGCCGAGCGGAGGCGGCGTACGCGAGGTTGTCCGGTCCCAAGTGGAACGTCAGCAGTGCACTGGCACTGGCCATCCTCATAGAAGCCCACACGGCTAGGTGCGACCACGGTGCCGCGGCCAAGTACCTGGTGGCCGAGCCGCCGCCCGCGTTGTTCCTGACCCGGGCGGGGCTGCACTATCTGTACGCGCGGGGCCGCCATCACCTCGCGACCGGCAACACGTACCTGGCGCTCAGCGACTTCCAGGAGTGCGGACGGTTGATGCGCCGCTGGAATCTCGACACACCCGCCCTCGTGCCGTGGCGGCTGGGTGAGGCCGACGCGTGGCTGCGGCTGGGCGAGAAGGACCGGGCGGTCCGGCTCATCGAGGAACAACTCGCGAAACCGGACAACGGGCTCACCCGCTCGCACGCGATGGCCCTGCACTCACTGGCCCTGACCCAGGCGGCCGCGAAGCAACTCCCGCTCCTGCGGGACGCGTTCCGGCTGCTGGAGACGTGCGGCGCGCGGTACGAGGCCGCCGCTGTCCTGGCCGACCTGAGCCGCGCCTACCAACGGCTGGGCGACAAGCGGGCGCAACCGACCGCGCGACGGGCCTGGCGGCTGGCCAAGGCCTGTCAGGCGGAGTTCCTGTGCCAGTCGCTGCTTCCGACGTCCACGCCCCAGAGCGTCGCCTCCCGGGACAACGCGGCTTGCCGGACCGGTGACAGCACGGGCCAGGACGACTTCGACGGGCTCAGTGAGTCCGAGCGGCGCGTCGCCGTCCTCGCCACCCAGGGGTACGCCAACCGCGAGATCGCCGAGAGGCTGTTCGTCACCGTCAGCACCGTGGAACAGCACCTGACCCGCGTCTACCGCAAGATGGGCATCAGGAACCGCGAGCAGCTCCTGCAGGCAACCCACACCGTCACCCCCCAGTCAGCCTGACCCCCTGCACCGTCGTCCGTCCGGCCCGTCACCACGGGTCGGCCGGCTTCGTCGGTCCCGCCCGTACCCCTTCCCCCGGTGGCCCCGGCCGACACATACGGCACAACAGCTTCTGGCGGCAGGGGCCGTGGTGTGAGCCCTGTCGCCAGGTGCACCGCCTGCCACCGGCCCCTGCCGAGCAGGTCACCGAGACGGCGACGGCCCCTACGGAGTCCTATAGGGGGCTGTACGGGTAGCTGGGGGTGGGCGGCGGAACCAATCATCAATCCCTCAGGACGAACGCCAGTCCGGGCGTTTTCGGAGCGCGTGATGAGGGAGGCGCTCGCCACCATGACGAGTGATCTTGTGCACGGTACTGACGCGATCGCCATCACCGGCTTGTCATGCCGCCTCCCCCAGGCACCGGACGCCGGCGCCTTCTGGGAGCTGTTGCGCGCGGGCCGGAGCGCGATCACCGAGGTACCCCCGGACCGCTGGAACCCGGACGAGGTGCTGCCGGACGCGTCGGAACGGCACCGTGCGGGACTGCGCCGGGGCGGGTTCCTCGACCGGCTGGACGGTTTCGACGCCGAGTTCTTCGGGATATCACCGCGCGAGGCCGTCGCGATCGACCCGCAGCAGCGGCTGTTCGCCGAGCTGGCCTGGGAGGCGCTGGAGGACGCGGGCATCGTGCCGGAGACGCTGCGTTCGACCTCGACGGGCGTCATCGTCGGGGCGATCGCCGGCGACTACGCGGCGCTGGCACAGCGCGGTGGCGCGATCACGCAGCATTCGCTGCCGGGTCTGAACCGCGGTGTCATCGCCAACCGGGTGTCCTACGCGCTGGGCCTGCACGGCCCGAGCCTGTCGGTGGACTCCGCACAGTCGTCGTCACTGGTCGCGGTCCACCTGGCGGTGGACAGCCTGCGCAGGGGCGAGTGCACACTGGCCCTCGCGGGCGGTGTGGCGCTCAACTTCGCGCCCGAGAGCGCCGAGGTCGCCGGACGGTTCGGCGGTCTGTCGCCGGACGGACGCTGCTTCACCTTCGACAGCCGCGCCAACGGATACGTACGCGGTGAGGGCGGCGGAGTCGTCGTGCTGAAGCCGCTGGCACACGCGGTGCGCGACGGCGACACGGTGTACGGGGTCATCCTCGGCAGCGCGGTCAACAACGACGGCGCCACCGACGGCCTCACCGTGCCCAGCGCCGAGGCTCAGGCGACGGTGCTGCGGCAGGCCTGCCTGGACGCGGGCGTGGACCCGCGGCAGGTCCGCTACGTGGAGCTGCACGGGACGGGCACCCCGACCGGCGACCCGCTGGAGGCGGCCGGCGTGGGCGCCGCGTACGGCAGCGCCCGTCCCGCGGACTCCCCCGTCCTCGTCGGCTCGGCCAAGACCAACGTCGGGCACCTGGAAGGCGCGGCGGGCATCGTCGGACTGATCAAGACGGCGCTGAGCATCCGGCACCGGGAGATCCCGGCCAGCCTCAACTACGAGACCCCCAACCCGGCCATCGACCCCCGGGCGCTGAACCTGCGCGTGCAGACCGAGTGCGGTCCGTGGCCGGACGCGCCGCTGCTGGCAGGGGTCAGCTCCTTCGGTGTGGGCGGAACGAACTGCCACGTGGTACTCGCCGAGGCGCCGGTGCCGGCCACGACCGAGGAGGACGCGCCGGGGGCCGGCGAGCCGGAGATCCCGCTGGCCCCGTGGCCGGTGTCCGGACGAACGGACTCGGCTCTGCGGGCCCAGGCCGGAAGGCTGCTGGAGCGGCGGGCCACCGACGCCGACGCATACGACGTCGGGTCGTCGCTGGCCGGCTCGCGCACGCACTTCCAGCACCGCGCGGTCGTCCTCGGCCCCGACCACGACGCGCAGTTGGAGGCGTTGCGGACGGGCGCCGAGATCCCCGGGCTCATCACGGGCATCACCGGCGACCACGGCAAGGTCG
Organism: Streptomyces sp. NPDC127119; assembly: GCF_042677425.1. Lineage (NCBI taxonomy): Bacteria > Bacillati > Actinomycetota > Actinomycetes > Kitasatosporales > Streptomycetaceae > Streptomyces > Streptomyces sp. NPDC127119. The sequence continues at coordinate 120,037 of NZ_JBHXTO010000011.1, forward strand.
CACTGGTCTTCCCGGGTCAGGGCTCCCAGTGGGAGGGCATGGCGCGCGAACTGCTGCGTACGTCGGCGGTCTTCCGTACCTCGATCGAGGCGTGCCACGAGGCCCTCGCCCCGTACGTCGACTGGTCGCTGGTGGACACACTGGGCGGGGAGCCCGGCGCGCCCGCGCTGGACCGTGCCGATGTCGTCCAGCCGGTGCTCTTCGCGGTGATGGTCTCGCTCGCCCGGGTGTGGGAGTCGCTCGGTGTGCGGCCGGACGCGGTGGTCGGGCACTCGCAGGGCGAAGTCGCCGCGGCCCACATCGCGGGCGCTCTGGACCTGGCGGACGCCGCGCGGATCGTGGCGCTCCGCAGCCGGACGATCATGACGCTGGCGGGCACCGGGGCACTGGCGTCGGTGCCGCTGCCGGCCGACCGTGTCACCGAGTACATCGCCCCGTCCGACGGGGAGTTGAGTATCGCCGCGGTCAACGGGCCCGGTGCCACGGTCGTGGCCGGGTCCCCCGCCGCCGTGGCCGAACTGCTGGCACGCTGCGAGGCCGACGGGATCCGCGCGAAGGCCGTCCCCGCCGTGGACTTCGCCTCGCACTCGCCGCACATGGAGGCCATCCGGGAGCAGTTGCTGGAGCAGCTCGACGGGGTGACGCCGCGTTCGTGCGACATCGCGTTCTACTCGACGGTCAGCGCGAGCGCCGTCGACACGGCAGGGCTGGACGCCGGGTACTGGTACACCAACCTCCGGCAGCCGGTCCTCTTCGAGGCGACACTGCGCGTCATGGCGGAGGCGGGGTTCGGCACGTTCGTCGAGTCGAGCCCGCACCCCGTTCTGACGCTCGGGGTGCGCCAGACGCTGCCGGACGCGATCGTCGTGGGGTCGCTGCGCCGCAACGAGGCGCCGTGGCCGCTGCTGTTGACCTCGCTGGCGGAGCTGCACGTGCGCGGTCTGCCGGTGGACTGGTCGGCCGTCTTCACGGGACGGCCGCCGCGCCGTGTCGAGCTGCCCACCTACGCCTTCCAGCGCAGGAGTTACTGGCCCGAGGTGCCGGACACGTTCCGGTCCGCCGCGCCGGCCGCCGCGCCCGACCGGCCGGAGGAGCTCGACGAGGCTCCGGCGGCGGGCCCCGCGTGGCCGGACCTGCTGGCGGCGCTCCCGCGGGAGGAACGCCATCGTGAGGCGCTGAAGCTGGTGCGGCTGCGCACGGCCATCGTGCTCGGTCATCTGAGTACGGACACGGTGGACGTCGACCGTGCGTTCCGTGAGCTGGGCCTGGACTCCACGATGGCGGTCCAGCTCCGGCAGAGCATCGCGAGCGCCACCGGACTGGCCCTGCCCGAAAGCCTCGTCTTCGACCACCCGAGCCCGTCGCGGCTCGCCCGTCGACTGTGCGAACTCGCCCTGGACGAGGGCCCCGTACCGGCCGTGGCCCAGGTGGTGACGTCGGCGGTGGACGCCGACGACCCGATCGTGATCGTCGGCATGGGCTGCCGGTTCCCCGGCGGCGCCGGTTCGCCCGAGGACCTGTGGCGGCTGGTCGACGACGGGGTGGACGCCATCTCGGGCTTCCCCACCGACCGCGGCTGGGACCTGGACGCGCTGTACGACCCCGAGCCCGGTGTCCGCGGCAAGACCTACACGCGGCAGGGCGGATTCCTGCACGACGCCGCCGAGTTCGACACCGAGTTCTTCGGCATCAGCCCCCGCGAGGCCACGGCGATGGACCCGCAGCAGCGGGTGCTGCTGCAGGTCGCCTGGGAGGCGGTCGAACGCGCCGGCATCGATCCGGGTGAGCTGCACGGCAGCAGCACCGGCGTGTTCGTGGGTGCGATGTCCCAGGAGTACGGCCCACGGCTGCACGAGGGCGACGACGGGCTGGGCGGCTATCTGCTCACCGGCAACACCGCGAGCGTCACCTCGGGCCGCCTCGCCTACACCTTCGGTCTCGAAGGGCCGGCGGTGACGATCGACACGGCCTGCTCCTCGTCGCTCGTCGCGATGCACCAGGCGGTGCAGTCCCTGCGGGCCGGTGACTGTTCGCTGGCCCTGGCGGGCGGTGTCACCGTCATGGCGACCGCGGGCATGTTCGTGGAGTTCGGGCAACAGCGGGGCCTCGCGGCCGACGGCCGGTGCAAGTCCTTCGCGGCCGGCGCCGACGGCACCATCTGGGCCGAGGGCGCGGGCATGGTCCTCCTCGAACGCCTCTCCGACGCCCGTGCCAAGGGACACACCGTCCTGGCCGTCATCCGCGGCTCGGCCGTCAACCAGGACGGTGCCTCCAACGGCCTCACCGCGCCCAACGGCCCCTCCCAGCAGCGCGTCATCGGCGCGGCGCTGGCCGGGGCCGGGCTCACCCCCGACCAGGTCGACGCGGTCGAGGCCCACGGCACGGGCACCTCGCTGGGCGACCCCATCGAGGCGCAGGCCCTGCTGGCCACGTACGGACAAGGCCGTGACGAACCCCTCTGGCTGGGCTCGCTGAAGTCGAACATCGGCCACAGTCAGGCGGCGGCCGGTATCGGCGGGGTCATCAAGATGATCCAGGCCATGCGCCACGGCACCCTGCCCCGGACCCTGCACGTCGACGAGCCCAGCCGGTCCATCGACTGGAGCGCGGGCAACGTGAAGCTGCTGACGGAGGCCCGTCCCTGGCCCGAGACCGGCCGGCCCCGTCGCGCCGCCGTCTCCTCCTTCGGCATCAGCGGCACCAACGCCCACCTCATCCTCGAAGCCCCGCCCGCACCACAGGACACGGACACCCCACCCGCACCGGACGTTCCCGAGGGAACCCTCCTGCCCTGGACGCTGTCCGCCAGAACCGGACCGGCTCTTCGTGAGCAGGCCGAGCGGCTTCTGGAGCACGTCACCCGGCACCCGCACCTCCACCCGGCGCACATCGGCCACGCCCTCGTCGCCACCCGCGCGCGCTTCGGGCAGCGGGCCGTGGTCGTCGGCAGCGGGCGCGACGAACTGGTCGCCGGTCTGCGGGCGCTGAGCCGCCAGGAGGCATCGCGCGCGGTCGTCACGGGCGTGGCACGCGAGGGTGCGACGGCGTTCCTGTTCACGGGTCAGGGGTCGCAGCGAGCAGGCATGGGACGACGCCTGTACGACACCCACCCCGTCTTCCGCGACACCTTCGACGAGGTCTGCACCACCCTGGACCACCACCTCAACGCCGAACA
>NZ_JBHXTO010000012.1:0-7450 GCF_042677425.1 Streptomyces sp. NPDC127119
GCCCCCGGTCCCGCCGGGGGCAGCGGCGCACGTTGTTACGTGCAGTACGTGCACAAGCTCAGTACGTGTACGTGTTCAGCGTCGCCACCGCCGAGGCCGGTGAGCCGAGGTCGTACCGGTCCACCGCGAGGAAGTTGGGCTTCTTGCGGGCGGCGGGCTGGCAGAACCGCTGCGCCCGGTCGGTGAGTTTGGTGTTGTCGGTGGTCGCGGTCGAGGCGATCGCCGCGTCCCGGAAGTGGTTCATCACGAAGAGCGGGCGGAAGGGCGAAGCCGTCGCCGTGAGGGGGACGTTGGTGTTGGCGTCGTACCAGCGGCTGTAGCAGGACCAGTCGGAGCTGCCGAGGCCCGAGCCCATGGACCAGTAGTTCTCCACGGTCCACTCGCGCTGGTACATGACGCCGAAGCTGTCCCGGGTGAGCCCGGCGGACTCGTCGGCGGAGCGGCTGTGGTCGGTGAAGAGGAGCAGCCGGTCGTTGGCGGCGATCAGGTCCGCCACCTTCGGCCAGCCGTTCGCGCGTACACCGGTCTGGTCCGGGCGGTAGAGGACGTCGGACAGGCCGTTCACCTTGGCCAGTTCACTGCGCAGGACCCCCGGGTCGACATAGTCCTCCAGGAACACCGTGACGATGTCAGTCGGGTTCTGCCGCAGGAAGTCGACCATGCGCTGGAGGTCCACGTTCAGGGCCACGGGCCGGCTGACGAGGGTGCAGCTGTTGTGGCAGAGGATCGCGCCGTCCGGGGTCTGGTGGATGTCCAGCATGAACCCGCGTACGCCGTCGGTGAGTTGCTGGTTGATGCCCCGGCTCTGGTTCGGGACGAGGTTGACGAAGGGCGGGGCGAAACCGCCGTCGACGCCGTTCGCGTAGGCGTTGTGGGAGGTGAGGAACGTGACCTGGTCCAGGGTGCGCTGGCCCGCGGCGGGCATCGGGGAGGTCGGGGACGTGACCGGGGTCAGGTACCAGGCGGCCGTGTCGCCCGCCGCGCCGACGACGAGCTGCGCGGGGTAGTTGGCGCCGGAGGCCTTGGCTCCGACGGTCAGGTACTGGTCGGCGCCGGGCACCTTGAGCCGGTAGCGGTCGGTGCCCGTCGACGTGATCTCCCACGAGGCGTCGGCACTCGCGCAGGCCACGGTTCTCGCCTGGCCCCCGGACCGGCCCAGGCAGCTGCCCGCCGTGTCGGTGCTCTCCAGGACGTACGAGGTTCCGGTGGCCCGGAGCGTCCACTGCTGGCGGTCCTCGTTGCCCTTGGGGTTGCGCTGGAGGACCGCTCCCCCGCTGTCGGCGGCGTTCAGGCCGGTGACCGCGCTCTGTACGTAGAACACGCCCGCCGTCGGCACCTCCGCGGCGTGCGAGGGAACGGCCAGGGCGGTGGTCAGTGCCGCTCCGGCGGCGGTGAGGGCGAGCAGGGGGCGGAATCTCCGCATGGTGATGAGGTCCCTTCGGCAGCGCGGCGGCGCCTGGTCGGCGGCCGGGAAAGTGGGGGGTCTGCGCGGGACACTCAATCGGGTTGGTATGTACCGGTCAATAGCGCGGTGTTTCGCGGGGCCGATGACGGGCACCGCGTTACTCCTACGGGGAAAGAAATGATCACCGCGCCGGGAGGCCGAACATGAGCGACGACAACATGGCCGACGACGTCTACCAGCCCACGGGGACCAACGAGGAGCAGGCGGACGCGGCGCCGCTGGACCTCCAGGACGCGGTGGACGAACGTACGTACGACGATGTGCTCGACGAGGGCTATTCACCGCCCGAGAAGCCGCTGGGGGTCACCAAGACCGGCGTCACGGCGGCCGAGCAGCACGAGGGCGAAAGCCTGGACGAACGGCTGCGCCAGGAGGTCCCCGACGAGGAGACCCCGGCCGGCGACGGCACCGGCGACCTGCCCTACGGCGAGGGCGAGGCGACCGACTCCGCGGCCGGTGCCGAGGAGGCCGCGGTCCATCTCATCCCCGAGGAGGAGGAACCGCCGCCGACACCTCTGCGGCGGGACTGACCCCGCGGCCGGTCAGTGCTGGAAGGCGCCGGCCCGCACATGCTTCATGACGGCGCTCGCCACCCGGTACCGGCCGTTGGGCAGGTCCGGTGACCGGGTGACGTGCACGGTCAGCGGGCCGGCCCACTCATAGCCCTGCTTCTCGCCGTGGCGCAGCAGGCTGTCGGTGAGCACCTGGTCTATGCGCCCGCCGTTGCGCTCCAGCTCCTCGTGGGCGAACTCGGCCAGCTCGACGTCGTAGGCGTTGGGCACGACGGTCCGGCTCTCGCTGCACACCACGATGTGGTCGTCGCACTCCTTGTGCAGGGCCTCGATCAGCTCGACCGGCTCCTTGTGGCGAAAATGCGCGAGCAGGGACCCTCCGAAGCGTTCCATGGCTCGTTCCAGACCAGTGAGTGTGCTCACGCCTCAACTTCTCCTCGATGGTGTCGTGGCATTCCGTGTCGCGGTGTGCCGTGCAGCGGTGTGCCGTCTCGTGGTGTGCCTGTGCGGCGATGTCTCTCCTCCCCCGGGTGCCCGGCCGGTGGAAAAAGACGCGTCCGGCCTCCTACAGCAGGTCCCGGGGCGCCGTCTCGTCCCAGGTGCGGGAGGAAGACCCGGCGCTCGCCCTCGTAGCCGTCCAGCGTGGCGTCCACGAAGAAGTCCGTCGCGTCGCAGGTCAGCCGCGTGCGCGTCTCGACGCGGACATCCCAGTCGGCGCGCCTGAAGCGCACGGTCCAGGACGGGTTCGCCGGCACCCCGTCCGGCTCGTCCGTCGGGCGGACGGGAAGTGCGAGGGTTTTCTCGGACGGCCGCGGGTCGTCGGTGTCCGGGTGACCCGGCCACCTGGCGACATACGAAAGCGCTGTTCCACGGCAGCCGGTCGGGCGGCCGTGGAACAGCGCTCAGGTGACCTGTCAGCGATGCAGGTCAGCAGTACAGGTTGTTGCCCGCCGACGTGCCGAGGATCCCCACGAACCGCTGGTAGCTGTCCACCCGGCTCTGCACCTGGGCCGGGTTCTTGCCGTCGCACTCCAGCGAGCCGTTGATGGAGCGGATGGTCTGGCCGAAGCCCGCGCCGTTGACCATCGCGTTGTGGCCGGTCATGGAGCCGGGGCCGGACTGGGTGTTCCAGTACCAGAGGCCGGTCTTCCAGGCGACCGCCGAGTCGTTCTGCACGAGCCAGGGGTTGTTCAGGAGGTCGATGCCGAGCGCGTCGCCCGCAGCCTTGTAGTTGAAGTTCCAGCTGAGCTGGATGGGGCCGCGGCCGTAGTACGCGGCCTGGCCGGCCGGGCAGCCGTAGGGCTGGCCCCAGTCGCAGTAGTGCGGGTAGTTGGCGGTGTTCTGCTCGACGATGTGGACCAGGCCGCCGGTCTCGTGGTTGACGTTGGCGAGGAAGGCCGCGGCCTCCTGCTTCTTCACCGTGTCGCTGCCGGTGTTCGCGAAGGCCGGGTAGGCGCTCATCGCGGCCTTGAGCCCGCTGTAGCTGTAGAAGGAGTTCCGGTTCGGGAACATCTGGTTGAACTGCGCCTCACTGACGACGAACCCGGAGGGGTTGGTGGGTCCGTTGTCGCAGGCGTACGGCTCCCAGTACCAGGTGCTGATGATGGGGTCGTAGCCCGGGTTGTCGTGCTCGGCTATGTAGGCCTTGCCGTCGGTGTACCGGACGATGTTGCCGGTGACGTAGGACTTGCCGGCCACCCAGTTCGGGTAGCTCGAACAGGCCGCGGCGGAAGCGCCCGAGGCCGGCAGGAGCACCGGTGCGGCGGTTCCGAGGACGATCGCGGCCACGAACGCGGAGATACGGCGCCTGGACACAGGGTCAACTCCTTCACGGAGCACGGCCGCGGACCCGTACGAGGGCAGCGCGGGGCGGACCTTGTACGCACGTGCCGGGAGACCGGCCGCGGCGTACGGGGCGGCCGTGGTGGGGGGTAGTGAGGCACACTCCACCACCTTGGTCTGGACCAGTCAAGGGTGTAGACCAGTCAACTCGCCCCGGTGCCGCGCCGCTTGAGGTCGGAGGGTTCTGCCCCCCTGTGCCGCCTCAGCTCAGCGGCTTTTCCAGTACCGCCTTGCGGTGGCTGAACGTCTCGATCGAGTAGCGGCCGTGGTAGTTGCCCATGCCGCTCTCCCCCACTCCGCCGAAGGGGAGGTCGGAGACGGTGAGATGGGCGAGCGGCAGACCGAGGCCCAGGCCGCCGGACGAGGTCTCGGCGGCGAGCCGCTCGCGGGTGGTGTCCGACTCGGTGAAGGCGTACAAAGCGAGGGGCTTGTCGCGGTCGTTGATGAAGTCGATGGCCTCGTCGAGCCCGGGGACGGTGACGATCGGCAGGACCGGGCCGAAGATCTCCTCGCGCATGACGGGCGCGTCGGGGTCGACGTCGGCCAGGACGGTCGGCGCGATGTACTTCGTCGCCCGGTCGCTGCCGCCGCCGACGACGGTCCGGCCGGAGTCGAGCAGCCCGCTGAGCCGGTCGAAGTGCCGTTCGTTGATGATCCGCCCGTACTCGGCAGAGGTGGACGCGTCGGACCCGTACAGCTTCTCGACGGCCTCGGTCAGTACGGGCTCCAGGGCGCGGGCGGTCTCGGGGTCGGTCAGGACGTAGTCGGGCGCGACACAGGTCTGTCCGGCGTTGAGGAACTTGCCGCGTGCCAGGCGCTCGGCGACGACGGTCAGGTCGGCGCCGCGGTCGACGAAGGCAGGCGACTTGCCACCGAGTTCGAGGGTGACGGGGGTGAGGTGCTTGGCGGCGGCGGTCATCACGATGCGGCCGACCGTGCCGTTGCCGGTGTAGAAGATGTGGTCGAAGCGCTCGGCGAGCAGGGCCGTGGTCTCCGGGATGCCGCCCTCGACGACGGCGACGGCCTCGGTGTCGAGGTACCGGGGCAGCAGCCGGGCCAGTGCGGCGGAGGTGGCGGGGGCCATTTCGCTGGGCTTGACGACCACCGCGTTGCCCGCGGCGAGCGCGCCGAGCATCGGGGCGAGCAGGAGCTGCGCCGGGTAGTTCCAGGGGGCGATGACCAGGACGACACCGAGCGCGTCGTAGCGCGTCCAGCCCGTCGCGTCGGCGCCGAGGTGCGCGGGGACCGGGGCGGGCTCGGGGCGCAGCCATTCTTCGAGATGTTCGAGGGTGTGGTCGATCTCCCGCACCACGAAGTCGATCTCCGTGCGGAACGCCTCGGTGGAGCTCTTGCCCAGGTCCGCGTGGAGGGCGGCGGCGAGTGCGGCACCGTCCGTGGTGAGCATCTCGCGCAGGCGGCTCAGCTGGCCGGTGCGCCACTCGACGGGCCTGGTGCGGCCGGAGCGGAAGGTGGCGCGCAGCAGGGCCACGACGTCGGAGGGCTGCTCGGGGGTGGGCTGGTTCACGGTGCCTCGCTGGTCGGGGCGGGTTCGTGACCCGCACTCGGTACACGAGCGACAAGCTCGATGTATATGCCAACCATTTATACGGCATCGTCATTCCGCCCCGGGGGAAGACACCACCTGTGATCGCGAGGTCACACCGAGGAGATGGAGGGGTCCGCTCAGACGGACGATTGCGCCGCCGCTCCGTCGAGCTCGTCCACCAGCCGGAGCAGCAGGCCGCGCAGCAGTTCCTCGTCGCCTTCGCCGCCGCTCAGGGCGGGCCATCGTGTGCGCACCTCGCGGTCGACGCGCCGCCAGTACGTCTCGCCGCGCGGGGTGAGGTGGGCGAGGATGCGCCGCCGGTCGAGGGGGTCGACCCGCCGGTGGACCAGGTTCTGGTCGACGAGGTGGTCGACCAGTTTGGTGAGGGTCGCGGGCGGCAGGAAGGCCTCTTCGGCGACCGCCGTCATGGGGTGCCCCTCGCCGTCGGAGAGCAGGGAGAGCACGCGCCAGGCGTCGAGGGTGCAGCCGTGTTCCTCCAGGGCGCTCTGGAGGAGGCGTGCCGCCAGCCGTTCGGCCCGTGTCAGGAGGTGCATGAGGTCCTCGGACCGGCGCGGGGACGGGGTCGGCATCCTGCTCCTCACTCCCGGGACGGACGCTCCAGGGGCCCCGGCAAGGGGCTCTCACATCGTACAAGTCCCGCTTTCCCCGGGGATCTCCCCCGTGCGGCGGGTGCGGGGCCGACCGCACCCCGAGACGGACTGGAGTTCACCGGACGTTCCCGCAATCATGCCCCCATGGTCCGGCCCGACCCGCTTCCACCCGCCTCCTCCCCGCTCGGCTCCCTTCCGCCCGACTGGTTCACGGCCGACGACTCGGTCGTCAGCGTGGCACTGGTCTTCCCCCTGCAGGGCGCGGCCGGAATCTTCGGACCCACCTGCGAGTTGTGCGCGCGGCTCGCCGCGGAGCAGGTCAACCGCTCCGGCGGAGTGCTCGGCAAGGAGCTGCGGCTGCTGCCGGTGGACGGCGGGGCCGAGCCGCGGCGCGTCGCCGAGAACGTCGAGGCGCTGGTCGGTCTCGGCATCGTGCAGGGCGTCACCGGCTGGCACATCTCCTCCGTACGCCAGGCACTCGCGCCGCGGATCGCCCATCGGGTGCCCTATGTGTATACGGCGCTGTACGAGGGTGGGGAGCACACGGCGGGCGTGTTCCTCACGAGCGAGACGCCGGACGACCAACTCCGGCCCGCCATGGGCCTGTTGGCCCGCGAGCACAAGGTGCGCCGCTGGTTCGTCGTGGGCAACGACTATGTGTGGCCGCGCCGTACGGCCAGGGCCTCGCACCGCTATGCCCGCGAGTCGGGCGGCACCGTCTGCGCGGAGGCGTATCTGCCGCTGGGCACCCATGACTTCGACGGCGTGCTGCGGCGCATCGAGCGGTCGGCGGCGACCGGGGTGCTGATGCTGCTCGTGGGCAGCGACGCGGTGCGCTTCAACCGGGCGTTCGCCGCGTCGGGGCTCGACGAGCGGTGTCTGCGCCTGAGCACGCTGATGGACGAGAACATGCTGATGGCGAGCGGCCCGACGGCCACCGTGGGCCTCTACAGCACGGCCGGGTTCTTCGCCTCCCTCGCCAACCAGGACACGCTGGACTTCCATGGCCAGTACGCCGGGCGGTACGGGGTGGAGGCGCCGGCGCTCGGCAGTCTCGGTGAATCGTGTTACGAGGGCGTGCTGTTGCTCGCCGCGCTGATCGACCGGGCCGGGACCCTGGACGTCACCGCGATCGGCGCCGCCGCGGACACCGTCTCCTACGAGGGCCCGCGCGGGCTGCTGAGGCTGCGCGGCGGCCATGTGCGCCAGCGGATCTACCTGGCGCGGGCGGACGGGGTGGACTTCGACGTGGTGGCCCAGCTGAATCCGCACGCGTCCCGGTCTTGACATGTCCTCGCTTGCGCGAAGATACTTCCCACAGGAAGTAATGAGAATACCTCGGGTGAACTGTGAATTCATTTAATGAATTCCGTCCGGGGTATTTTTTGTTTCGCGGTGAAAACCGGATGAGAGTCGGAAGATACCGCCGGGAAAGTAATGCGAAACACCTTGGAAACAGGCTGACTTGAGGCTG